>HF996691.1 GCA_000433335.1 Clostridium sp. CAG:1219
CTCTCCTTTAGTTTTTCATAACTCCCCACTTACCAGTTAATCGAAGTATTAGGAGAACTTTTTTCTTCGTTCATAATTTCACTTCATCTACTTTAATTTATAATTACCATTTTTGTTTATCTATTAATTTAACATAACCTACTTCTTTAATATATCCTAATTTTTCATAAAAAGATTGTGCTACAATATTATCTCTTTCCGCAATTAAAGAAATAAAATCACAGTTATTTTGCTTAGCAAATTTATATATATATTCAAACATTTTTGTTCCTATTTTATTTCTCCTATATTCTTCCTTCACTCCGAAATTCCAAACAGTTAAAAATGGTTTTAGCTGTTCTACAATATCATAATTAATTATAACTGTTGCTAATCCTACTATTTCATTGTTAACTTTCGCTACAATATTATGATATGCTGAGTTATTATAAATTTTATTATATATAGTTAAAAGTTTATTGTAGTCTGTAGTCGTACTATAATTTTTATCATATATATTTATTGCTGCTATTAAATCCTCTTGCTTTAATTTTTCTATCAAAATTTCCATATTTAATATCCTTTCCTTTATTTGATACACAAACTAATTTATATC
>HF996692.1 GCA_000433335.1 Clostridium sp. CAG:1219
TAAATAATTAGGAGGACAGAATTATGGCAAAAACATCAATGAAAGTTAAACAGCAACGTCCTCAGAAATACAAAGTTCGTGAATATACTAGATGCGAACGTTGTGGACGCCCACATTCAGTTATTAGAAAATTCAAGTTATGCCGTATTTGCTTCAGAGAATTAGCTTATAAAGGTGAAATTCCTGGTGTTAAGAAGGCAAGCTGGTAATTTATAAGTCACATACGGAAGGAGGACATATAAATGGTTACAACAGATCCAATTGCAGATATGTTAACTAGAATTCGTAATGCGAATCAGCAGAAACATGAAACTGTTTCTATCCCTTACTCAAACCTAAAGAATGATTTAGCAAACATCTTAAAAAATGAAGGTTTTGTTACTGACTTCGTAGTAAATGAAGAAGGAAATCACAAGAATATTGTTATCACATTAAAATATAAAGGTAACGAAAGAGTTATCACTGGTTTAAAGAGAGTTTCTAAACCAGGTTTACGTCAGTATGCTAAAGTAAACGAAATTCCTAAAGTATTAAATGGTTT
>HF996693.1 GCA_000433335.1 Clostridium sp. CAG:1219
TTAATTACAATACTTTATACAAATTTAATGACTACAAATGTAGCATATAAAATCCTGAAATGTACTAGAGCAAAAGATTCAGAAGAATTTAAGGATTGCTTTTAAGTAGTTATATTAAACGATTAATCGTTTTAATATAAAATGTTTTCTATCTTACTTATCAATCTAAAATTTATTTAAGAAAGGTAAGTTTATCTAAAACAGCGTAAAAAGATAAGATAGAAAACTAATTAATAAAGAGGGGTGAATTGTATGAAAAAATTAATTAAAAAAGTGGTGGAAATGTATGCTAAATCTTCAACTAATAGTTGTATGTGGCTTCTTATCCATCAACCCAAAGCTCCAAGGTGTTTAATAAAAAAATAATAATTATAAATACAGTATCGACTAAAGTGGGAAGTAATAAAAACTTCTCACTTTCATTTTGTAAAATAAAAAGTAGACGAAATTAGTATAATTCATCTACTTTTCACTGCTTATTGGAATAAGTGAAGCATCTTTTGCATCTGCTTCTTCAAATTCTACAAGTCTTTCTATTATTAAATTTTGTACAAATTTTCCACCTTCTATAGTGGCAAATATTTGAGAAGATTTATTTTTCTTGACAAGTTTTTTTACTTCCCATAATCCAATTCCAGATTTTACTTTTTTACTTGAAATTCCTTTTTCATAAATTTTATCAAGGTCAATGTTAATAGATGTATCATAAGTATTTATTACCTTGATAACATCAGCATTTTTTCTTTTATCGTATTTTGCCTCAAATCTTATATATTTTTGTTTAGCTTTTTCTGTTGCTTCCATAGCATTATCTAGTAGTATTCCAAGAATTCTTGAAAGCTCTGGCATAGAAAAGCATATTTTTGTAAAATCACAAGTTACATCTAAGTCAACTGTAATATCTTTATCAACTGCTAGAAAATATTTAGCACCCATTATACCATAAATTGCTGGTTCATTAAAAAGTTCTGGCGTTATAACAGAAAAATTGTTTACTACATTACATTCTTGTAAAACTTTCTTAATATGTTCTTCTAATTTATCATATTGTTTAGTTGAAACGTAACCACTTAATGCTTGCATTATATTATTATAATCGTGTTTTAATGTTCTTACTCCATCTACCATTCCAACCATAGTTTTATTATGCATTTCACTCAAAACAAGTTCAGATTGTGCTTTATCTCTTTCAACTGTTCTTTTAAAAAATACAAATATAGCAATTCCCATAACAACGGTTTCAATAACACTGAGAACTAAGAAGCTTGTTGGATAATCATAATAATTTAAAGCTCTTATTAGTATTTTAGGTAATATGCATGCACTTATAAGCAATATTAAACTTAAAATTTGACTGGAATTTATATTTTCGGTTAATGTGTTAAGTTTAGTAAATTTCTCTATTAAA
>HF996694.1 GCA_000433335.1 Clostridium sp. CAG:1219
AATAGTATTTAGACTTTATTAAATACTATTGACTCTTTTTAGTAAATGAGATGAAATTTAATGAATGATGAAAAGAAAATTGATGGGCTTTACATTCGTGTTAGTACCGAAGATCAAGCAAGATAAGGATTTAGTTTAGGTGAACAAGAGGAAAAATTGCTTCAATTATGATGAATATAAAAATTTTATGGACAAAAGAGAAAATCTTTGGAAGCAATATCATAAAATTAAAACTGAAGAAGATAAAACCAAAATACTTTCTGAAATAAATGATGTGCAATCTAAAATAAAAGAACTTCGTAAATATAATAAGTATTGTGAAGATATATTTGAAAGATCTGAAATTATACAAACTAATCTTAATAGTTTTGATAAAGATATACAAAAAGAAAAAGACAATTCTAGGAATATGTGACTTAGGTTGTCTTTTTCTTTTTACATAAAATTTCTTTTAATTTGTTTTACAAATATATTTTAAATATGATTTTATTAAATCAGCATCCATTAAATTTTCAGGTACTTCATCAGGATTAAAAAATTGTAATCTTTTTGTTTCTGAATCACCTTTTAAATTAGATGCATCTTCCATTGAAACATCTGCTAAATATAACGAAGTATTATTATATACTATATCTCCATTAGGATAACTATTTTTTCTTGATTCACCAGATAATGTATCTATCAATTCAATTTCATAAGGATTTAATTTAATACCTGTTTCTTCGTAAGCTTCTCTAACTGCTGTAAATCTTAAATCTTCTCCTAAATCTTGACAACCTCCAGGTAATCCCCATTTATTTCTATCAGTTCTTTCTTGTAATAAAATTTGTCCGTTTTCATTTCTAATTATTATCGCAGCACCAGTTTGAATAAATGGAATGTGATTAATTCTTTCATCAAGTGCCATCCTAAATAAAACTGGGTATCCACCATATTTTGAACTTAATTCTAATAATTGTTCTTCATCTAAACTCATTATTAAATTAACAAATTCTTCATGAGTATATTCTCTCATCTTTTTATATTCCATTTTAATTATCTCCTTCATTTAAAATAAGATATTTATATATTTCTCCCCAGTTATTAACATTAATAACATTTTCTTTTTCTACTTTATTTGAAGCATTATTTTTAAAGTATAATGCACATACATTATTATCTGCTGCATTAATGCAAATAGTGTCATCGTCGTCTATCATATAATCAGCATTTTCTTCAATCAATCTATCAATTTTATGATGTTCATTATTAAATATCTTAATATTTTCTAATCCAAGTTCTTTGAATTTTTTCTTTGCAATTTCAGTTTCAAAATCATTTCTTGAAGTAACAACAATAAATTCAAATTTATCTTTTAATTTATTAAGAACTATATCCGCTCCTGTCATTATGTTTGCAGAGTTTAATACTTTTTCAGCATTATCATTATAAAATTTTTGAAACTCTTCTTGACTCCAATTATATCTTTTTTGAAAAATTCTTTGTGAATTATCTATAATTGTATCTTTTTTATTGTTGTCTGTATCATAAATTTCAGTATACACTCTATATAAGTTTTCAGAGTCAAACACAACTCCATCTAAATCTAAAGCAATTTTTTTCATAAAAATAATCTCCTTTCAATTTAACCCAACATAATTATCATTTTTATCATAAGCTATGCATCTTTCATATCCGCAGGCGTTATATATTGAATCAAATATAGGTTTTAATATTTTTTCTGTTTTATCATCAAAATTTTCAATATATAAATTATCAATTAATAAAATATCTCTGTCTATTTTACCTAAAATATCATACCACTCCCTAGTTGGTATAGTAAATCCCTGAGCATTTAGAATTGAACAAGCTATAATCAATGGAGCACTAATGCCAATATTATTATAATATTCTTTTACTTCATTAAAATCTGATATTATTTTTTCTAAAATTTGGTATCCACATATATAATCTATAATTGGAGCTGGATTAATACTTGTAACTTCATATTG
>HF996695.1 GCA_000433335.1 Clostridium sp. CAG:1219
AACATTTCTTCCGTCCAAACTTCATCAATATGTGCTGCTACAAAGTCATCGATCTTCTCACCATTCGGAGCATACTTAGGTTCTGCCTTAGGCGGAGTAGTTTCAGCAGGTTTGCTTGTAGTAGTTACTGTTGTTGTGACCTGCGGTTTGGGTTTTTCTGTTGCAGGAGCAGTTGTAGTTGTCTGAGGCTTTGAAGTTGTAAGATAATCACTATGAATAAATGTGCCATCTTTTAACTTATAGTATCCGGTGTCAGTTTTTGCTACAACATCTACTTCATCTGCAAAGTAATAAAGCTTTGAAGTAGTGGCACCAAGAACAGCTTCTTCTCTTGCATAGCAAGATTCAACGGATACATACATTTTTGTAGTGTCCATTTTTTCTTCTGTCCACTTAGGCTTAGGAGCTTCAGTAACAGGAACAGCCGTAGTTGTTACAGTTGTAGTTGCTGTAGTTTCAGGTACTTTTGTTTCTTCTGGCTTTTTTGTGGTAGCCGGTGTTGTGGTGGTTTCCTTTACAGTCGTAGTTTCAGGAGTTTTTGAAGTAGTAGTTGCCACCTGAGTGGTCGAATCGGTTGTGTTAGCTTCTTCGGCTACAACTTCCTTTACCTCAACATCCTTAGGAAGTTCAACTTCCATTTCCTTGGCTTCTGTAATAGCTTCCTTTGGAACCTCAAAAGAAATCTCAGTATCACCATTTTTTAAAGTGGCAGACACTTCAACATCTGAGCTGTTATCTGCCATTTTATGGCCTTCGCTTTCTTTTTCTGCCTTTACAGAGGAA
>HF996696.1 GCA_000433335.1 Clostridium sp. CAG:1219
TGTTCTTCTTTTTTTATTTCATTTTCAATTATCCATTTTATATCTCCTATCGATTTATCAATATTAAATATGCCATTACCTACTGGATAATAAACAGGATAAACTTTATATTCGTTTTTATTAATTTGTATTTTGTGACATTTTTTTCTATTTTCAGATACAGATATCTTTTTATTTAAAATAATAGAACTAACTTGGTTTCCAAAAGTAATAATTATTTTTGGTTTAATTATGTTTATTTCTTTGAATAATAAATCAAGATATTTTTTCAACACTTCATCAGGCAATGGTCTTGCATCTATTTGTGTACATTTACCTAAATTAGTAATGAACAATTTATTTTTTTCAATTTCTTCGTAAACATAGTCGCAAAACTCATAATCCCATTCTTTTGGCTTTTTTTCTTGAATTTTATTAAATATTTCTTCACTTAATAAATCAACATTATAGAACAACTTCCATATGTTTTTAGTTCCTAACCATGGAGACTTTCTACCTTTCCAAGATTTATCGCTAGCAATATTTTTTCCTGTAGGATTCATAAAAACAAAACATATATCAGGTTTTTTTTCACATCCACCATTATATATAGAATCTAATTCCTTAGCACCATATTTAACTTGTAATTCATCATAATCTTTTCTTAAATCTTCTATCTTCAAAATATTCACCTTCTTATAAAAAAAGTTTCTTTAAGTAGTTCTTACCCAATTTTTCTTATAATTTTTGTTAATTTTTTATTAAAAATTGTAAAAAGAAATTTAATTAAAAGCCTTATAAAATAAGAGTTTTAAAGAGAGTTTATGTAAGTCGTTCTTTACCAGTTGATACCGATTTTAGTTAACTTTTCATTGTTATCTGTCATTTTTATCACCTTCTATTTTATTATTATTTCTATATTTTACCGTCAATAATAGTATTAGTAAACAAAAAGAAAATTCTAATGTTGTTTCGAACTTTAGCATAAATTCATTAGAACATAAAAATGCATATAATGAATAAGAAAAACTACTTACAACCCATATTATCCAAGAAGTTGTACTTAAATCATTTGACTTTTTTGTTTTAATTAATTTAATTGCTTGTGGTAAATAGGAAATTAATGTACATAATGACACAATTCCTAACAATACATCTCCAATCATTAATTTTGTCCTCCCTTATTTTCTTCTAAAT
>HF996697.1 GCA_000433335.1 Clostridium sp. CAG:1219
ATGTAAAGTAAGAATAATTTAAATTGCATTAAATTATTAATAATATGAAAAGGTGGATTTATGACAGGAGAAATTATAAGAAAGATTGTAGATATTATCTTTATAATACTTGATATAATTATAATAGGATATGTTCTATATTTCTTTATTACCGGACTTTTTGCGTTTAAAAAAGAAAAAAAGAAAAATAAAAGTAAAGAAAAACTAAAATTTGCAGTTTTAATACCTGCAAGAAATGAAGAAAATATTATAGATAATCTTATATTGAGTTTACAAGCACAAAAATATCCAAAAGAAAATTATGATATTTTCGTTATTTTAAATAATTGTACTGATAAAACAGAAGAAATTGTAAAAGAACTAGGAGTAAATGTAATAAATTGTATACCAGGTATAAAAAATAAAGGAGAGGCCTTAAAATATGGATTTTCTTATATGATCAAAAATTATCCTGAATATGAGGCATATGCAATATTTGACGCAGATAATGTCGTACATCCAAGATTTTTACAGGAAATGAACAACGCTATGTGCCTTGGATATGATGTTGTACAAGGATATAGAGATAGTAAAAATCCATCAGATAGCTGGATTTCATGTTCGTATACTTTATTTTACTTAGTCCAAAATTATTTTTTTAATAGAGCTAGAGTTAGAATGAATTACTCAGCATCAATAAATGGAACTGGCTTTGCAGTTACGAAAAAAATAATTGAAGAACATGGATTTAAAACTGTTACAATAACAGAAGATATAGAATATGCAGCTTTGTGCTCACTAAATGATGTGCCAATTTACTTTGCAGAAAAAGCTATAACATATGATGAGCAACCGATAAATTTTGGTACATCTTGGAAACAGAGAAAAAGATGGTCAATTGGGACTATGTCTTGTATGAAAAACTATTCTTCAAAGCTTACAAAAAAAGCTGTTAAAGAAAAGAGGGCTCAAAGTTTTGATATGGCACTTTTCTATATGGCTCCAATTATACAAATATTAAGTTTTTTTGTTATAGTGTTTTATATGTTTTGGAACATATTTGAACCTGGAATATTTATTGGAAAAGTTGTTACAATAATAGTCTCGTATGTTACATGTGTTGCATTTTCCATAGTGACATTATTACTTACAAAAAGAAAAATAAAAAAGTATATTAAAGGAATATTTACATTACCATTTTTTATATTAACGTGGATTCCTATAAATATAGTGTGTTTATTTGTAAAAGAGATAAAGTGGGAGCAAATAAAGCATCAAAGGAAAGTAGAAGTTGAAAGTATTGTTAAATTTGATTAAAACTATTGCATAATCTTCCCTTATTAAGTATAATTTAGTTGTGTATATTAAATGCAATTTTATACGAATGATAAATATAGGAGGGAAGTAGTATGGATATATTAAAGGTTTCTTCAAAATCTAGTCCAAATTCTGTAGCAGGTGCAATTGCAGGCTTAATAAAAGAAAATGGTAGAGTGGAGATGCAAGCAATAGGTGCCGGTGCTATAAATCAAGCAGTAAAAGCTGTAGCAATAGCAAAAGGGTTCGTTGCCCCAACTGGAGTTGATCTTACTTGTTCACCAGTTTTTACAGATGTTTCTATTGGAAATGAGGATAAAACTGGAATCAAATTTATAGTTGAAGCAAAAGTTTAATAGAATAAAAATAAATTAGTATATATGATAGCTAGTCAGTGTGACTAGTTATTTTTTTGCATATTTTTTGACTAGGGGAATAATCTTTAGTATGGAGATGATTAAAAATGGAAAAGATAAAGAGGTATTTTTTTAGTATGTTACTTGCTTTTGGTATTTCAACTATTTTAATTTGTTTAACTGCGGCAATATTTACGTATACTAGTATTAATGATAGATATTTGCAAAGTTTTGTAGCAGGAATTGTTACAATTTCTTGTTTAATTTCTTCAGTATTTTTAACTAGAAAAATAAAGGAAAAAGGTTTACTTTATGGACTTGTATTTGGAGTACTTTATTGTCTTATAATCTATATTATAAATATGTGTACATATTCATCTTTTTTTGTTTCTAACACATTACTTGTTTACTTTGCAATATGTGCATTTTCAGGAATCGTCGGTGGAATAATAGGAGTAAACGTGTAAAGATGAAAAAAAATAGGATATTACTTAGCATAGTTCTTCTTATTTTCTTGCTAGTAATTTACGTAGGAGTAAATTATACTAAACTTAGAAGTGTTTATAGCAAACAAGAAGATATTGAGAATAAAATAAAAGATATGAAAATTTATGTTGGTGGAGAAACGGTTGGAATAAAATTACTTGCAACAGGTGTTTTGGTTATGGGAGTAGATTCTGAAATATCAGACAAATTAAATATAGGAGATATTATATTAACTGTAAATGGTGAAAATGTTGATACAGGTGAAAAGTTATCTAAAATAGCTGAAGAGTCAAATGGGAACGAGTTAAATTTAGAAGTAAATAGGAAAGGTAAAAAATATAATACCAAAGTTTTACCTAAATATGACAGTATATCTGGCGAGTATAAGTTAGGTGTATTTGTAAAAGATAGCAGTGCAGGTGTTGGGACTGTAACATTTTATGAGGAAAATAGCAAGCGTTTTGCAGCACTTGGTCATGGTGTAACTGAAACAAAGGAAAACTACATTTTACCAATAACCTCAGGTGCAATAACGAGTACTCACATATACAATGTAAAAAGAGGTGAAGCACAAAATCCTGGTGAAATAAAAGGTACGATAACTAGTAATGTTTTAGGGGAAATATATGGAAATACTGATAAAGGAATATATGGAAAGTATTTTGGAGATATAGAGGTTAAAAAAGAAGTAGAAATACTCCCAAAGACAAAAATAAAAGAGGGAAGGGCAACGGTTATTGCTACACTAGAGGATGATAAAAAAGAGGAATATGAAATAATGATTGAAAAGGTAATATTGACGTCAACTGGCAATAAAAATATGATTATAAAGATTACAGATGAAAAATTACTAGAAAAAACAGGCGGTATTATTCAGGGAATGTCTGGTTGCCCTGTTATGCAAGATGGAAAACTTGTTGGGGCAGTAACGCATGTATTATTAAATGATGCTACAAGAGGATATGCTGTATTTATTGAAAACATGATAGAAGATATGTATAATATATAAATAATAAAATTAAGAACACTAGAAGTAGTAGCATTTTTATGAAAGATAAAATAGGAATATTTATTGAATTATTTATATATAAATGTATTGAAGAGATTATTTATATTTTAAAGTGCGGAGAGGGAAATATTTTGAAAAAATATGTTTTTTATATTACATTTTGTTTTAGTCTTTTATGTATTCTTTTTAAATTTAATGTACTAGCAGATGAACCAAAACTTGATTCAAGCTCTGCAATTGTAATTGACAATATGACGGGAAGAACCTTATTTGAGAAAAATTCAAATAGTCGTGCTAGTATAGCATCCTTAACTAAAGTAATGACTAGTATAATGCTAGTTACAAACTGTAAGATAGATGAGAAAATACCAATACCACAATCTGTTAAGTATATAGGGGGATCTTTAGCTGGACTTAAAGCAGGCGGAAGTATAAGAGCAGAAGATCTACTTTATGCTATGTTGCTTCCTAGTGGAAATGACGCGGCATATACAGTAGGCTACCATATAGGAAATGGTGACATTAAAAATTTTGCAAGTCTTATGACAAATAAGGCAAAAAAATTAGGAGCAAATGATACCTCATTTGAAAATCCACATGGTCTGGACAGTGAAAATCATTTTTCAACAGCAAGTGATGTTGCCAAAATAACAAGAGCAGCACTTAAAAATGAATATATTAATAGAGCAGTAAGTACTAAAAGTAAGACTATAGATATAGGTGGTAGCAGAAAGATACTAAATAATACCAATGCTCTTCTTAGAACATATGAATATGCAGATGGGGTGAAAACAGGTTTTACAAATGATGCTGGAAGATGCCTTATAGCGTCGGCGACAAAAGACGAGAGAAGATTTATAGCAGTAGTACTAGGGGCAGATACAACAAAAATAAGGTTTGAAGAGGCAAAAGAGATACTAAATTATTGTTTTGACAATTATAAGTACGTTGATATATCAGATTATTTAAAAATATATGTTAAAATTCCTATAATAAAGGGCAATAAGGAGTACTATGAAAGTAAGGAAGAATATAGCATAAAAGTACCATTAAAAGAAGGGGAATATGAAAAAATATATGTAAAACAGGAATTTGAGAAATGCCTTGTAGCACCAGTTATTGCAGGAACTAAGATAGGAAAAATAAAGGTATATATAGATGAAGAGGTAATATATGAAGAAGATATTTACTTAAATGAAAATATTAATAAAAAAAATATGATATGTTATATTAATGAGGCTTTTTATAATATGTTTGATGAATACTCTAAGATATAGTTTTGTTTCATATAAAGAATCGTTCAAAGTGAACGATTTTTTTTTTAGTTTTATTGATATATTTTTTTATTTAATATATAATTTTGATATATGAGGTGATTTTATTGGGTAAAAAATCTTCAAAAAATAAAGCTGAGAGAATTAAATTCCTTGAGGGAGTTGTATATGCAATATTAATAATTGTGACAATTGTAGCAACTTCATATGGAAGTATATATATAAAGTTAATTCCACTACTATTTTTGCTTGGCATAATAGGAAAAGTAATATATGAAAGACCTGTTATAACGACTTTGTTTGGAACAACATTTTCTATTATAGTCATGTATGTAAATGGAACATATAGTGTAAATGAAATTTTAATATCAAGTGTTACAAATGGTATTTTAATTGCACTAGGAGAAGTATTTGGCATATGTTCTATTACGTGTATTGGTTATATAAAAAAGAAAAAGTTATCTAAAGTTGCAATTAAGAATTATGCAATATCGGTTCTATTTTTTGTACTTTCTGTTTTTGTAACATTATATTTAAATGGAAATTTAATTGATTATAAAAAAGCAGAAACAAATCTAAAAAAATATCTAAGAGATGAATACGATGGACTTACTTTTGAGGTTTTTGGGTATAGATATATTCCATTTAATAAGAAAGGTTATTCATTTAAAGTAAAAAACGTTGAAAATAACAATATATATAGATTTATAGTTTATAGTGATAAATCTGGTAGTATATATGACGAATTCGGAATAAATGTACTTATGAAAAAAAATAGTGATATTAAAAAATATATTACAAATACTATAAAAGAAGAAAATTATTCTATTGATGCTACTTATTATGAGTATAACAAATGTAATGTAAGCATTGTATATAAAACAGATGAAAGTAGTTTTGAGCTTTATGAACAAAAATTAATAGACTATGCAATTGAAGTTTTAAATAAAATAAAACTATATAAAAATGTAGAGGAAATAGTTGAACTTCAAGTTATAGCAAGGGATAGTACAGGTAAAAATATATATGTAAACAGTATAGATATTAAGGACTATATAGAAAAAACTACTAAACAGGATGAAAAAGAGTACATAAAGAATAATTTAGAAATAGAATTTTTTGATTTTTAATTTTGGAGGAACTAATGATACAAAATGTAAAGCCCCAAAGAAGACTTTCTATAATAACAGATATTTTAATATTTATTCTTTTAGCAATATCAGCCTTTTTAATACTTAATATATTTAAAGAAATTTTTATAGAATCGGATATACAGGTTGAAAATTTAGCTCTAGTTACAGGTCCAAAAGATGAAATGGAAATTGAAAATGCGGAGCTTGTAGATAAAATACAAAAAGAATATAATGTAAATGTGAAGTACGGAGAGCTTCAATCTCAGGTGGCAAGCAGAATGAACGCTAATGTGCAAACAAATAATATTATAATAAATAATAATATTAATGAAATTTATGAAGCGCTGGGTCAATATGGAAAAAATTTATTTGCAAAGTTTAAGAAAGATGGGTACAAACTAAATATAGTAATATTTAAAAGTTTTAATGATGATAATTTAGCACTTGCATCTAAAAATAATTTAAATGAAATAAATCTATATATAAGTAATGTCCCTAATTTTAAGAGGGCATTTCACCATGAAATGTTACATATTTTGGAATATTATATGTCAGATAAGGGAGTTAAGTTTCAATATTGGAATTCATTTAATCCAAAAACGTTTAAATATACCAATGATACAACAAGCTTAGATTCTGCATATATATATTATCAAAATTTAAATAGTAATGAAATTGATGAAAAATATTTTTTATCTAAGTATTCAAAAGTAAATGAAAAAGAAGATAGAGCAGAAATATTTGCTACAATTATGAGTACAGATGGAAAACTTGATTATATTGAAAATACAGATAGTCCACTATATAAAAAAGCAAAATATTTGTTTTCAACCATTAAAGATAATATAGATCAGATAGGTCTGCAATATTATTATAATGTTGATTTTTAGTGTGAAATATGTTATAATTTCTAAATAATTGAGAGGAAGAAAAAGTTATATGCCTTTAATTAAATTAGATAAAAAAATTATATTTAGTATATTATTTGTAGCTTTTCTTTTTTTATGTTGCAGTTTTATATGTGTTAATGCAGAAGAAAATGAAGGAGTAAGTCTGATAAATGAAGAAGAGTATACTCAAGGTGAGATTATAAAGGAGTATTTATCTCTAATTCAAGATGAACTTAATAATATAGATAAAGAAATTTTAAATATAAAAAATCAAAAAGAATATACAAAGTATCCTGCTGTACGTCTTAATATTCAAACACCATTTTTAGGTATAGGTGCTATAGTCGAAAATAAACTTAATGTAAAAAAAGATTCAGCACTATTTGATTTTTCAAATAAGTATTCTATAAGAGATGTAGTAAATAGAAAAAAAATAAAAGTTCCTTCTTTTAAGATAGGTTCTATAGTAATATTAACTTCTGATTTAGATCTTACTGGAAAGCTTTCTTTAAGTGAAGCCAACAATGCAGTATATTCTTTAAATTCATATCTTTTACAAACAAAAGAAGTGGAAAACTTTATTGAAAGTCAAAAACCAAATCTTTTTGGCGATTATATTCCAAAGGAGATAACAAGCAAAAAACAAGAATTGTCAAATAGAATTGGAAATATAGAAAAGAAACTAGAAAAAGATGGTACAACACTTTCAAAAATATACATATTAGATGGAACTTCAGAAGATTATAAAGATTTATATAAAAAGTATGTTAAGCTAAATAGCAATATAAGTGAAGCAAAAAAAAGTTTAGATGATGTTTTAATTACAATAAAAGCGCTTACAGAAGTTGAAAATAAAATATTATCATATGAAGAAGAAGAAAAAATTTTGGGTGAACAAATTCAAAATTTATATGAAATAGAGTATTTAAATATAGATATCTCAAATGTAGTAAATACAATGTTAGATAGAGTATTGACAGTAAAGAATGATGTAAATACTTTTATAGAAACTTTTGAAATAAAAGAACAGATTAAAAATAAAGAAGAGAGTGCTCAAGAAGATACAGAAGAGAAAAATTCTGACAAGGAGATTGATACTTCTTATGAAATTGTAAGTAACGTTGAAATTAAAAATAAAGAAATATTGGATAAAATTAACACATTAGAGCTTATGTTAGAGGATAAAAAACAAAACCTTTCAGACGAGACGGAAAACGTTGATAATGTAGAGAAAAAAGTTTATACAAGTAAAGAGGATTCAGAATTTGTAGAAAAGCTATATAACAATTATAATGAGTTAATACAAGCTTTAGATAACTTTTACAGTATGAATGATAGTAATCTATTGTCAGATATAAGTAATAAAATTAATTCTTTGATAGGACTTGATGATGTAGATGTTACAAAATATATTAAAGATATATATTTTGATATTCCTGAAAATTTAAAAAAGTTAAGTGATAATAAAGATAATTTTATTCTTAAAATAGATAATATAGAAGCATTAAAGGCTCAAAAGAATAAACTTGTAGAAATTTATTTACAAATAAATTCTGTATATAGTAAAAAGTTAGCTATAGGTGAAATTAAAAGTTAAAGAAAGAAATAATTATGAATAGTGAGAAAAAAGGTATAAGAGTAGAAAATAGAAATGTAAATTTTAAATATGAAATTTTGGAAAGGTATGAATGTGGAATTGCGCTAAAAGGTACAGAAGTTAAATCTGTAAAAAATTCTATGTGCAATTTAAAGGATAGCTTTGCAATTATAAAGAATAACGAAGTTATATTAAAAAACATGCATATAAGTCCATATGAAATGGGAAACATAAATAACGTTGATCCTCTAAGAGATAGAAAACTTTTACTAAATAAATCAGAAATTTTAAAAATATCTTTTAAATTAAAACAAGGTGGCTTGGCACTGGTTCCAACTAAATTATACTCAAAATCTAATCTGATAAAAGTTGAAATAGCGCTATGTAAAGGAAAAAAACTCTATGACAAGAGAGAAGATATGAAGAAAAAAGATGCAAATAAGCAGATTAATTTGTTTAAAAATGTTTAAATAATATAAGAAATAACCAGTATTTAAGTTACTGGTTATTTTCTGTATTTAAGTTATTATCTAAAATTTCTGAAAATGTAGAAAGTGACGTTAGATTTTGACCAATAATTTGCAAATAATTTCCAAGTAAATTTTGTTCTACACTCGATAAATCTTTAGCAAGAATAATTGATATAACAAAGGATGACATGAATAAATTATTACAACAATTTATATTATCATTATTATCAACCATCTAGTGAAATACTATTTACTCCTATACAAACAATATGCTTTGAACAACAGTCTCCAGTTGGAACACATATATTCATAGTATAATTAGTATAAATTCTCCTTATTAGTGCATATGTACCATTTTGAATTACAACAGTAACATATGAACTTGTAACTGCTACTACATTTAGCCTATAATTATTTTGCAAAGAGACACTTTGAGAAGTAGAGTTTATAGTTATATCAGAATTGTTAGTATTCTTTAGACAATTAAAAATTAGAATATCCCTTATATTTAAATTTACACTAAAATTCATATTTATTACACTACCTTTCTTACTATATAGAACTACATACAATCGTTTCTGAACAATTTATTCTAGTTATGCCAATATAAACTCTAAGTGTTCCAGATTGAACAGGTAAGTCAAATATTCTGTAGTTATTATTTGCTATATTAAATAGTAAATTTGGTATTTGCTCAGGATTAGAAATTTCTATAGTCGCATAACTGGAAGTACTTGACATAAATGTAACTTTATAACCAAAATTAAGTGATATTTCTGAACCATTTACTACATTTGTGTATACATTCTCTGAAGTTCTTGCAACACCATTTTCACATGTCTTTTGCTTTATTGCAAGGGTATAACAATAATCATTCATAGGCATACCTCCATTTTGTATATAATATGAACAAAAAAAATATTTGTTACATACTTTAAAATAAAAGT
>HF996698.1:0-226 GCA_000433335.1 Clostridium sp. CAG:1219
ACTGCAAATAATACATTTTTATTTTTCATACCCATTCCTCCAATCATTTCAACAAATTACTATTTGTCTTTCAGTTCCTATTATATCATTTTATTTACTTAAAATATTAAAATGTTGGTTAATTTTACTAAAATCATGTTATACTAATTTTAGTTAGCAGTTGTTACTACCTTTAAATTGTTGCTTTTAATGGTTGTTTTACCAGAACCATAAGGGCTCCAATAAA
>HF996698.1:253-1001 GCA_000433335.1 Clostridium sp. CAG:1219
ACACCTTACGGACTTTATAGTTCGTAAGTTTTTATTTATCAAAAAAAGAGGAAAAATTATTAAAATAATTTAATCCTCTTTTTATATTTTCCTTGATTTGGGAGTAAAATTCTTGTCTATCCAGCACTGAATTTGTATTCCTGCACAAATTCTACTATGAAAATTTCCATCTCCTTTAATCTTTTAATGAAATGATAATTAGACGACAATATATAGGTGCAAATAAAGTAACAATAGCAAGCAATATTTTGAAGTAAATAATGTCCGTTGTAAAGGACACAATTAACATTAATATGTATCCAATTATTCTTCCAAATCCAATTGATATTGAAGTATAACCAATATATTCTTCTCTATATTTTTCAATTCCACACTCTTTTACTAAATCACCTTTTCTAGTATTATAAACAACATCAAAAATACAAAATGTAATTGTGTAACAAAAATTATAAATTATTAAAGTTGTTTTGTTAATATTTATCAATAAACCAACAACTCCAACTACCACAATAATAGAACATAGTGATAATATATATTTAGCATTATACTTATTGTAAAATTTGTTATATAACGTTAAAGATAACATTGAACATATTGAAAAAATTGTAGTCAAAATTCCCAAATTTAAGGAAGTTTTAAATGTCATAATAGTTATAATAATTATTAAAGTACTAATTGAACTTTCTATAATACCATACGATATACCAGATAAATTATATTTTTGTATTTTTGATAGTTTATTTTCTTT
>HF996699.1 GCA_000433335.1 Clostridium sp. CAG:1219
GGAGTAAAGTTTGTATTATTTGCAATTATCTTTTGAGTAGCATACGCTTGCAAAACGCTACCGTAATTATTATATGTATGCCATGTCATTATGCCTACTTTTTTATTACTATTTTCCATAATCACTCTTCCTTTTAAAAGCATTTGAAAACTTTTTTGCAATGTTTTTTCCAAACAATTTTTCTACATTATTATATACTTTTATCTTTATCTTATCTTTCTTAGGCACCCATGACCCTGAAAACCAATGTATTGTAACTGTGTTTTTAGTAATATTTTTAACTTTGGTTGAAAAGTCTATTGGACAAAAGAATTCCTTAGGATAAAAGGCAAAATCACCTATAACCTGTAAAGTATTATTTGGATTTAACCCCTTTTTGCACATAATATCAGTTATTATTTCAACATTTGTAGTTAAATTCATTTTTCCGTCTTTATCTATAAAATTCACATTATCATAATAGTCAAGTAATTCCTTAAACACAGGTAATTTGGCTTCACTTGCCATAATCCCAGTAGGAACCGTACTATACGACTCAAATCCAGAAAATGCCTTATTTTTCAAAAATTCATCTAAACTTTTTATGACTTCAACATCAGTATCCATATAAATGCCACCATAATTATACAAGGCAAATAATCTTACATAATCTGTAACAAAAGCATACTTTCTATTCTCATAAGCTTGTCTTATATATTCATTTTGATCAATGTCAAAATTTTCTTCATTCCAACAAATTATTTTATAATCTTTACAAAATTTATTCCAACTCTTCATACATTTTTCTGCTAATTTTGGCATTTTTCCTTTTCCAAACCAACAATAATGTATTATTTTAGGTATCATATAATCCTCTCCTATTTTTTAAATTTTAATAAAAATTTGCATAACCAAAACTGTCTTAATTTAAAAAATTTTACATACACTCTTGAAGTAATAGCTGATTTTTTTAAATATTGATTATTTTTCCAATTTCTATTAATACTATCCAGTTTTTTTAACACCCTAATACAGCGTTCATAATATATTTTTCTGTTATAAGGTAATATTTCTGTTGAATAAGTTATTAATAAATGTTTTATAGCTAAATACTCCAATTCCTCTCTATATTTATCAAAAATCTTATACTTAATAAAATTATTATACAAATAGTCAATTGCAAAAAATTTATCATCTCTATTAGGATTAAATTTATTATTAGCATTCATTATTGAACTTTTTCTATATACATAATCATACAGTGGTTCATCAATAAGAGATACCTTTTTAGCCTTAGCTAAAACAAAAGGTATTAAAGCTAAGTCTTCATAAATTTTCCCATCTGGAAATAAAAATTTATTTTCAATATAATAGGACGTTTTGAACACTTTTGCACAAGCAGAGGTGTTAATAAGCGGATATTGTATTATATTTTTCCAATCTATTTTATCTGCATTGATAATTTTTTTACCTTCATACTCCTTATAATAATAAAAGCACAATACTTCCGGATTTTCTTCTAATATTTTTATATTTAATTTATTTAATGCGTCAGGTTCAATATAGTCATCTCCGTCTACAAACCATATGTAGTCTCCAGTAACATATTTTATTCCTTCATTTCTCGCAGAAGAAAGTCCACCATTATTTTTTTTAATTATTCTAATTCTATTATCATTTATACTATTTATTAATAAATTAGACTCATCAGTAGAGCCATCATCTACAACTATAATTTCAAAATTTTTATAACTCTGCTCTAATATACTATTTATACATTTTTTAATGTATTTTTCTATATTATATACAGGTATAATAACGCTAAACTTAATTTTCCTTTCCATTATTTAAACTCCCATTATAAAATATAAATAAGCATAAAAAATACAATACTTCCAATTTTTCCTATTTTGTAAATAATATCGTTTTTTTCTTTCAATAATTCAAGTTCTTCTGGTAAAATTAACGCCACCGCTGGCATAAAATATTGAAGCATCCTGCCAAATGTAACATGTAATGTGGCAAGATATGAAAACACCATTAATAAACACAAATACAAAAATTTACAGTTATCAAATTTCCATAGTTCTTTTCTAATATTACTAAATATTAAAGATATTATAAAG
>HF996700.1 GCA_000433335.1 Clostridium sp. CAG:1219
AGATAAATAAAAGGGTGTAGACTAGCATGTGCTAGTGTACACTCTTTTTTAATTGTGCATATTGTGTGAAAAAAGTTAATAAAAGTTATTAAATAATTGACTTGTTTTTTTTATTTTGATATAATCACCTTGTAAATTGTTGGAGGGATTAAAATGTTAAAAAAAATGAATTTACCAAATAAAATAACAATGTTAAGAATCATATTGGTTCCTATATTTATTATATTTATGGCATTGCCAACCAAGTGGATATGGCCTGGTTTTGTAGCATTTAGTGTTTATTTTCTTGCTTCTATTACAGATTTTATTGATGGTACTCTAGCAAGAAAAAAAGGAATTATAACAAAATTTGGAAAAATAATGGATCCACTTGCAGATAAACTTATTGTTTCAGCAGGGTTTATAATGCTTGCAGGTCTTGGTGTTATTCCTGCATGGATTGCATGTATTATAGTATTTAGAGACTTTTTTGTAACAGCACTTAGAACTTTTGGTAATGATAAGGGAAGTGATGTTGCAGCTGTACTTAGTGGAAAATTAAAAACTGTTTTCCAATTATCAGCAGTAATTTTTGGAATATTTGGAGTTGCATATTCTTCTATATCGCTTGAACCATTAACTAGTATAGGAGCATTTTTAGGTGCAGTAAATAGTGATATTATATCTACATTTGTAAATATATTTACGTCTATATCAATGGTTGGAGCTGTAATCACAACTTTATGGTCTTTAGTAGATTACTTTATAAAATTTAGAAAAGATATAAACGTTGAAGAATAATTGTTTGATTCAAATTTTGATAAAAATCGCCTTGAGGAAACATTTTAAATTATGTGTTCTTTTGGGCGAATATTTTTTGTATTAAATATATATTTTTTCTAAAAATGCTTGGAAAAATTATGTTAATATAGTACAATATATATACATGAGGTGTTTTTATGGATGAAATAAATTTACAGGAATTTCTTTACAATTTAAGAAAGAAGATCCCTGTTTTGATAATAGCAACTTTAATAGGTGCTATTTTAGGTGGAGTGAATCTAATTTTTATGACAAAACCAATGTATGAGTCGAGTACAACATTAATACTTGTAAAATCAAACAGCGAAAGTAATAGTTCTATTACCCAAACAGATATAGTGTTAAATCAGAAACTTATAGGTACATATAGTGAAATAATAAAAAGTAGATCTGTTGCAAAAGAGGTAATAGATTCACTTGGAATTGATATGAGCGTTGAGGAACTAATTTCTTCTATAACAGTTAGTTCAAAAACTGATACTGAAATTTTAAAAATTACAGTAAGAAATCACGATAATAATATTGCACCCAAGATTGCTTCTACACTTGCTAATGTATTTACTAAAAAAGTAAAAGAAATATATGATATTAATAATGTTGCGATAATAGATGAGGCTGAAGTGCCAACAAAACCTTATAATACCAATAGTTTGAAAACAATAGGAATATTTACATTCGGTGCATTATTAGTTACAGTATTATTTATATTTGTAGTTACATATTTTAGTAATACTGTAAAAGATGAAGAAGAACTAGAAAGATTGCTAAATTTAAGAGTACTTGCAATAATACCTAAGATAGAAGAGTAGGAGGAAATTATACGTGAAAAAAGATTTAATAGCTTTTGAATCACCAAAAGCACCTATATCAGAGGCAATAAGGTTACTTAGGACAAATATATCTCACATTATGAATAATACTGGTGCAAAAGTATTCATGGTTACAAGTTCAGCACCAGGAGACGGAAAAAGTTGGCTTACTGCTAATCTTGCAATTTCGTTTTCTCAGCTTAACCAAAAAGTTTTAATAATAGATACTGATTTTAGAAAAGGAAGACAAAACAAAATTTTTGGAATTAAGAATCAAGAAGGATTTTCAAACTATCTAACAGAAATATATGGTATGAGAAAAGGCGGAATTGAACATGAAAATATTTTAAAGAAGATAGTAAAAACTGAGGTGCCTAAACTTTATTTACTACCTACAGGAGCAGTTCCACCAAATCCATCAGAACTTTTGGAAGTATGTGATATATTTGGAATTTTAATTACTCTAAGACAATATTTTGATGTTATATTTGTTGATGTCCCTCCTATTAGTATAGTAGCAGATGGTTTAATACTTGCAAATCAGGTTGACTATACAATACTTGTTGCAGCGGCTGGTAAAACTAAGAAAAAAATGATTGTAGATGCAAAACGTGCAATTGAAAGTGTTAATGGGAAAATTGCTGGAGTTGTATTAAATCAAGTGCCACAAGATAAGAGAAAGGATTACAATACATATTATTCACATTATTCTCAGTCACAAGAAACAAAATTTAAAAAATAGATAAAAAGTAGGAAATTAAGATGATAGATACACATATACATATACTGCCTGGAATTGATGATGGATCAAAGAATATTCAAATGTCAATAAATATGGCAAAAAGAGCAAAATCATTAGGATTTGATAAAATAATTGCTACACCACATTATATGGATGAGTATAGTAATCCAAGTTATGAAGAAATTGAAGAGAGTATAGATGTTTTAAATAAAACTTTAAAGGCGGAAGGAATAGATGTAAAGATTTTTTCTGGTAGTGAAATTTATTTTATGGATGACCTTTTAAGTATGTTGGAAAATAAAACCGTGAGGACATACTCAATGTCAAAATACTTTTTAGTAGAGCTTCCAATTATTGGAAGACCTATTGGTTATATAGATGTAATGCAAGAAGTAATAGAAGCTGGATACATTCCGGTTGTTGCCCATCCAGAACGATACGAATGGATTGAAAGAAATTATAAAGATGTTAGCGTTTTAAGAGAAATGGGAGTTAAATTTCAAATCAATTTTGGTAGTATAGTTGGAGTATATGGCAATGGGCCAAAAAAGAATGTAAAAAGACTAATTAGAGATAACGTGGTAGATCTTATTGGAACTGATTCGCATAATGAGGATAAGATATATAATGTTTTTTTGAAAGCACAAAAAAAGCTTTTAAGATTATTTGGAAGAGAAAAGTATGAAAGACTAACTTTAATTAATCCACAAAAAATTATAGATGGAGAAGAAATATAAATTATCTAATTTTAAAAGGTGAAGAAATTCATCTTTTTTTCTGTATATTTCGTGGAATATATTGCTTGAAATATTAATATTTTTGTAGTAAAATCTTTATATTATGAGGTGTTAAAATGGTAGAAGAACAAATAAGTTTTTTTGGAGAGGAAAATAATAATGAAGAAATAAAAGAGTTAAAGAAGTTAACAAAGCTTGTTTCACATTATAATAAAAAATATTATGAAGAAGATATATCTGAGATAACAGATTTTGAATACGACAAACTCTCTCTAAGGTTAAGGGCACTTGAAGCAAAATATCCAGAATTTAAAAAAAATTCACCAACGTCTAAAATAGGTGGAAAAAATAAAGAAATTTTTAATAAGGTTTTTCATGAAGTTCAAATGCAAAGTTTGCAAGATGTATTTTCTTTTGATGCTGTAAGAGAATTTGTAGAAAAGGTACAAAAAGAATACGGAGATGATACAGAATTTGTAGTAGAAACAAAAATAGATGGACTATCAGTATCATTAGAGTACGAAAATGGAAAACTTGTTAGAGGTTCTACAAGAGGAGATGGTAATGTTGGAGAAGATGTTACAGAAAACTTAAGGGTTGTAAATGGGATACCAGAGGAACTTAAACGTAAAGATACAATAGAGGTAAGAGGAGAAGTTTATTTACCAAGAGAAGAGTTTAATAATATAAATGAAAAGTTAGAAAAAGAAGGAAAAAAAATATTATCTAACCCAAGAAATGCAGCAGCAGGAACTCTAAGACAGCTAGATAGTACTCTTGTAAAGAGTAGGAATCTTAGTATATTTGTATTCAATGTGCAAAAAGGAATGGAGTTTACAACACATAGTAAGAGTCTTAGCTATTTAAAAGAAGATGGAATAAAAGTACTTGAGTATACAAAAGTATGTGTTGGAGTAGATGAAGTATTAAATGCTATTTGTGAAATAGGGGAAAAAAGGGATAGCTTAGCATACGATATAGATGGCGCAGTTGTTAAAGTTAATAACTTAAAAATAAGAGAAGAGATGGGAAAAACAGTAAAAGTACCAAAGTGGGCTGTAGCATATAAATATCCTCCAGAACAAAAAGAAACAAAGGTGAAAGATATATTAGTACAAGTAGGTCGTACAGGACAGGTAACACCACTTGCCCTGCTTGATCCTGTAAGGCTTGCAGGATCTATAATATCTAAGGCAACATTGCACAATTTTGACTACGTGAATTTGCTTGATATTAGAGTTGGAGATACTTGTATTATAGAAAAAGCAGGAGATGTAATTCCAGAAGTAGTAAAGGTAGTAAAGGAAAAAAGGGATGGTAGCCAGACAAAATATGTAGCTCCAAAATTATGTCCTGTATGTGGAGAAGAACTTGAAAAAAAAGAAGATGAAGTAGCAATAAGATGTGTAAATAGTGAGTGCCCTGCCCAGATATATAGAAGTCTAGTACATTTTGCATCACGTGATGCAATGAATATTATGGGAATGGGAGAGGCTATAATAGATACTCTAATTGAAAAAAAGCTTATTGGTGATGTAGCAGATTTATATTATTTGAAGTATGAAGATATTTATAACTTAGATGGATTTAAAGAAAAATCTGCTAGAAACTTAATAGATGCAATTGAACTCTCAAAGAAAAATCCTCTAGGAGATCTTATTTTTGGACTTGGTATAAACCATATAGGAAAAAAAGCTGCTAAGATTTTGGCTCAAAATTTCAAAAATATATATGAAATCAAGAATTCGAGTGTTGAAGAAATTGCTAGCTTGAAAGATTTTGGAGAAATAATGGCAATATCGGCTGTTAATTTCTTTAAAAAGGAAAAGACAAATGAAATTATAGAAAAGCTTGAAAAAGCAGGTGTTAATTTGAATGGTGAAATTAAAGATGCAAAATCAGTAAAATTAAAGGATAAGAAAATTTGCATAACAGGCAGTTTTGGAAATGTAAAAAGGGAGGATATAGTAAAGCAAATAGAGGAAAATTCTGGTGAGGTTACGTCTTCGGTGTCTAAAAAAACAGATTACTTAATTGTAGGAGAAGATGCAGGATCAAAACTTACTAAAGCTCAAGAACTTGGAATTACTATAATCTCTTATGATGAATTCTTACGACTTATATAAAAATTAAGTAATGTGACAAGGTAGGGAAAAATTAAGATGAATTTATTATTAAATAGTTTAAATGGAAATTTGAACTATATTAAAGCATTAAATACAAAAAAAAATATATTAGTTTCAGGACTAACAGACAGTGCTAAGGCATTCTTTGCCTTAGCTACTTGTGTTTCTTCAAATGAGTCAGGTCTTATAGTTACAAAATCAATTCAGAGTGCAAAAAAAATGGCGTATGACTTGGAGTTTTTCTCATCTGAACACGAAGTATGTTTCTTGCCAAATGTGCCAATTAATTATTATGAAGTTTCTACTCAATCTCATGAGATAGAAAATGAGAGAATAGGAATTTTTAGAAAGATTAAGGATGGTAAGAGAGTAATTGTTGTAACTACAGTCGATGCTATAGTTGAAAGTGTTTTAGAAGAAAGCCTAAACATAGACTCAAATACGAAAATTAAAGTTGGAACAAATACTAGTATAGAAGAACTTACAGAACTTTTTTTAAAACTTGGATATGTAAGATATGATAAAGTAGAAGGAAAAGGTACATTTAGTATAAGAGGAGATATAGTGGATATATTTCCAGTAAACATGGAGATGCCTTGTAGAATTGAACTTGATTTTGAAACGGTTGACAATATTAGAACTTTTGATGTACTAACACAAAGGAGTGTTGATACATTAAGAGAAATATCAATTTGTCAAACTGATGAAAATGTAATTTCAAAACAGAAAATACAAGATGTTATTTCAAAATTAAACAAAGATTTGCAAAACGTTTCTCAAAAATTAAAAGAAAGTATATTAGAAGATATTGAAAAATTTGAGAGAGACGATTATAAAAATATAATAAATAAATACTTCTATTTGTTTCAGAAAAATGACTATACATTACTTGACTTCTTCATTAATATGAAATTTAACATATTTTTTGATGAATATGATAGACTTTTGGAAAAATCTCAAAACCTTGTATATGAAAATATAGAAATAATAAATCATTTAAAAAATAGTGAATATATAATAGAAGAATATGTAAATAAATATATACCACTTGAAAAAATCTATGATAAAAACTTTAGAGAAAATAAATGTTTTGTGTTACAAAAACTGGATAGCACTCTAATAAATAACATAGAAAAGGTTTGTATAAATACCAAAGAGGCTTTATTTTTTAGAGAATCTTTTAATACACTAGAAGATGATATTTTAAAAAAGAAAAATGAAGTTATTATAATATCTTTGTTAACAGAAGTTAGAAAAAATCAAGTCGCTGGATTTTTAGATAGTAAAAATATAGCTTATAAAAAAATAGATAACCTAGAAGAAATAAAGACAGCAGATACTAATATATATATCATGAGAGGATTTTTATCAGCAGGTTTTGAATCAAGTGAATTAGAATTTTGTTTAATTGCTGAGGCGTCTTTTAATTTTTCTATGAAATCAAGGAAAAGAAATAAAAAAGAGGCTAAAGGGTCTGATATATTATCATATGAAGATTTAAATGTAGGAGATTTAGTGGTTCATGAAAATCATGGTATAGGTAAATATCTTGGAATAGAAAGTGTAAATGTTCAAGGTGTAATAAAAGATTACATTAAACTTCAATATGCTGGAAGTTCAACTTTATATGTTCCTGTAACACAACTTGATCTTGTTAAGAAATATGATACAGAAGATGCAGAAAAAGTAAAGCTTAATACCTTAAATGGAAAAACTTGGGAGAAAACTAAGTCAAAGGTAAAAGGTTATGTAAAAGAAGTAGCAAAAGACTTAATAAAACTTTATGCAGTAAGAGAAAGAAAAAATGGATTTTCATTTGCTAAAGATACACCATGGCAAAAAGAATTTGAAGATTCATTTGAATATGAGTTAACAGATGATCAAAAAAGAGCTATATCTGAAATAAAAGAAGATATGGAATCATCTCAAATAATGGATAGATTACTCTGTGGGGATGTTGGATATGGTAAAACAGAAGTTGCCCTAAGAGTAAGTTTTAAGGCTGTTATGTCTGGAAAACAGGTAGCATATTTAGTTCCAACTACAGTTCTTTGCTTACAACAATATAAAACTTTTAAAGATAGAATGGAAAAGTTTGGGGTAAAAGTCGAAATGCTTTGCAGATTTAAAACTAAAGCAGAACAGACTAAAATACTTGAAGAGCTAAAACAAGGAAAGATAGATGTTATAATTGGCACACATAGATTGCTATCTAAGGATGTTATTTATAAAAATTTAGGATTTTTAGTAATAGATGAGGAACATAGATTTGGAGTTGCGGCAAAAGAAGAAATAAAGAAGTTAAAAGAAAATATCGATGTGCTTTCTATGACAGCGACACCAATACCAAGAACTCTTAATATGTCACTAATAGGTGTAAGAAAAATGAGTAATTTAACATCACCACCAATAGATAGACTACCTGTTCACACATATGTATTAGAATATGACGAACTTGTAATTGCTGAGGCTATAAAAAAAGAGTTATTAAGAGATGGTCAAGTATATTATTTAAGTAATAGAGTAGAGAACATAGAAGAAGTGGCCAAAAAGGTTAAAACTCTAGCAGGAAAAGAGGCAAGGGTGGCTGTAGCACACGGAAGAATGCAACCCTCTCAAGTTGAAGATATTATGCTTGATTTTATTAATCATGACATAGATATACTTGTGTGTACTACAATTTTAGAGTCAGGAATAGATATACCCAATGCAAATTTAATAATAGTTGAAAATGCAGATAGACTAGGACTTGCACAACTGTACCAAATCAGAGGAAGAGTAGGAAGATCAAATAGACTTGCATATGCGTATATAACTTATGAGAAAGACAAACAAATATCAGAAATATCTGAAAAGAGACTAAAGGCTATAAAGGATTTTACAGAGTTCGGAAGCGGATATAAAATAGCCCTAAGAGATTTAGAGCTTAGGGGAGCAGGAAGCTTACTTGGAAATTTACAACATGGACATATGGTGAGTGTAGGATATAATATGTATCTATCTCTATTAGAAAAAGCACTTGAAGAAGAAAAACAACAAAGTGAAGAAAAAGGAATAGAAAAAGAGAAGAAATGTAAAATAGTTGAAGAAAACCAAATTTCTTCTGAAGTAAAAATAGAACTTGGTGTGTCAGCATATATAAGTGATAGCTATATTCAAGATACAGTTCAAAAAATTGCTATGTATCAAAAAATATCTGATATTAAAACTAGTGAGGATGCACTAGATATTATAGATGAATTAATAGATAGATATGGTGAACCTCCAAGAGAAGTAGAAAACCTAATTAAAATAGTAGAAATAAGGAATATATGTAGAGAACTTGGTATAACTAAAATATGTAAAGTCTGTGAAAATTTATTTATCGAACCTGGTAATTTAAGATACCCGTTGACAAATAAATTCTCTAATGATATACTAGTCAATGTGCAGAGAGTACTGTCAAATCTTAAAAATTATTTGATAAGTAACAATGTAGAAAAAGGGGAGCAATAGTATGAGTAATAATCAAAAAAAATCTAAGAAAAACAATACAAACAAACCTCAAACAGCTAAAAAAACCAATACAGAAGTAAAAGAAAAAGAGGAAGTAAAAGTTGAAGAAGTAAAAGCAACACCAAAGAAAGAAGAAAAAAAAGTAGTAAAAAATGAAACAAAAAAAGTAGAGAAAAAAGAAACTAAAAAAGAAGAAAAGAAAGTAGAAGAATTAAAAGAAGTAAAGAAAGATGAAGAAAAGAAGGCAGAAGTTAAAATAAGCAAAGTTAACACTGACAAAGTTGTTATATTTAGTATAGTTGGATTTTGTATACTTGTTGCACTTGGAGTATTTTTCTTCGTATTTTATAAATCAAACTATGAGGCAGTTGTAGATACTGACTATGGTATGGTAAATAAAAATGAATATACCGTGTACTATAAAATGTTTGCACCAATGCTTGAATATTATGGATATCAATCTACACAAATACCAAGTGTTATAGCAAATAAAGCAGGCACTGATAAAATAATTCTTGCTAAAGCAAAAGAAGCAAATGTAACATTATCTGATGAAGATAAGGCTGCAATAGATAAAGTATTTTCTGACAAAGATCAAATATCTACATGGCAACAATCAGGAATAAATATATCAATTCTTAGAAAATTATATGAAGAGGATTATATAATAACAGCATATATAAATAAACTTGCAAAAGATGCTAGTGATGAAGATATATTAAAATATATTAAAGAAACTTATGGAGAAAATGCTGACTTATATGAATATAATACAAGACATATTTTACTTAAAACTACTACAACAGGAGAAGATGGCACTTCAAGTAAAATGAGCGATGAACAAAAAGCTACAGTATTTGCTAAAGCACAAGGTTTGCTTGCAAGAGCTCTTGCAGGGGAAGATTTTGCAACACTAGCAAAGGAAAATTCAGAAGATGGAACTGCATCTGATGGAGGAGCATTTACATTCTATGATGGTGATTCAATATATGAGGAATATGAAAAAGCTTCTAAATCTCTTGAAGCTGGTCAAGTTTATGCACAAATAGTTGAAACTGACGCTGGATATCATATTATTAAATTAGATTCAAAAGTTGAAAATGGTAGATCAAAATCTAGTACAATAAGATCTTCTTATGCAAATGAAAAAGTAAATAATTTAAGTACTTCAGAAAAAATAGATATAAAAACTGATGTATTAAATAAATTAATAGAAACTATAACAGGAGTAGCAACTACTACTGATACAGATGATAGTACTTCTGATGCAACTGATAGTACTGATGCAAGTACACAATCTACAGATTCTACTACGCAAGAATCAACTCAAGAAGAAACTCCAGTAGTTACTGAATAATAAAAGAGTTTATTTAAAATCATAGGAGTAATATATGTTAATAACAAGTAAGTCAAATGAAAAAGTTAAATTTGTTAAAAGTTTAAATGACAAAAAGTTTAGACAAAAAAATAACGCATATTATCTAGAAGGTTTGAAAGTAACTTATGAAATATTAAATAGTGAAGAAGCGGTAAATATTTTATTTATCGCTTATTCTAGTGAAATTCTACTAAAAAATAAGTGTGAAAAATTTAATGAAAAAGAACTTTTAAACTTATGTCTTAAAAAAAATATACAAATAATAGATATAGCAGAAAATATTTTTAAAGATATGTGCGAAACAGTAACTCCGCAAGGAATTCTTTGTGTTATTAAAAATATTGCAAAGGATATAAGAGAAGAATTAATAAAAAATAAAGAAAAAAATGTCTTTATATTAGATGGAGTACAGGATCCTGGTAATATAGGAACAATAGTAAGAAATGCTGTTGCATTTGATATAAAAAATATAATATGCTTAAATAATACAACAGATGTATTTTCGCCTAAGTCTTTAAGATCTACTATGGGAACTATTTTAAAGGTTAATATTTTTTACGCTCATAACGAAGATGAAATATTTAAAATATTAAAAGATATAGAATACTGTTTAGTTGGTACTTCACTTTCATCAAGCATTGATATTGATAAACTAGAGTTTGACAAAAGCTACGCTTTTATCCTTGGAAATGAAGCAAATGGTGTAAGAGATGAAGTGCTTGAAAAATGTGAGAAAAACATAAAAATAAAAATGACAGATAAAATAGATTCTCTAAACGTTTCTGTAGCATCTGGAATAATTGGATATTATCAATATATAAATAAAAAATAGTTTTTTTAAATTGTATAAAAATCATAAAAATGCTAAAAATATATATAAGCTACGTTATAGGAGGTATTTTTATGAAAGTATTAAATGCAATTGCACTAGCCTTAGTTATTATAGGAGCAATAAACTGGGGATGTATAGGTGTTTTTGGAATTGATCTTGTTGCATCAATTTTTGGAGGTACAGCATCACTAATAAGTAGAATAATATATACAGTTGTAGGTCTTGCTGGAATATGGTGTTTTTCATTTTTTGGAAAAGTTGATGAAGAAGAAGTAAGCAGAGAAACAGTATAGTAGCTTTAAAAATTATTTTTTAGCCAAAGGTGAGTTTTAATTTGCCTTTGGCTATTTTGTTTGATAAAAACTAGTTTTGTGAAAAATATTTTCAAAAGTATTTA
>HF996701.1 GCA_000433335.1 Clostridium sp. CAG:1219
TGATGATTTAATTAAAATAAGTATTAAAAGGTTCTGTAATATAATAAATGTAAAAAAATACGAAGTATTATTCATTATATCATTTGCACTACATTTGAATATTGCAGCAAATATAAACATAGATGAAAGTTCTGTTATAGCAAAAGATAAAAATGTACCTATCGTTATTAATACAGATTTTATAAACTTTACTTTTAGTATAAAAGTTAGAGCAAATAATGTAGGTAATGAACAGGTTAATACCTTTAAAATGGTACTTGGAAATGTTATATACGTTGATATAGTTCCTCCAAATGCAACTAATAACATTGTTGCTATTTTTTGTCTTATGTTATATTTCTTATTTTCTAAACCTTCCGTTAAAATAGATATAAAGTATATAGTTACAGTTGTTTGTATTAAAACACCAATCCCCATTACTATAAATTTATGCATGAACTACACTTCCTTCCAAACTTAGTGTAGACGTCATAGGACATGATATACCGTGTGAAAAATATATCATATTTTGCTTTTTGTCTACACCTATTATTCTATCCGTGTTAGCAATATAGGATTTATGACATCTGATAAAATTGCTAGGTAAGTCTTCCATTAATTTATGTAGTGTTTTAGTGGTATATAAAACTTTTGAAGGTGTAACTACTTTGCATCTACTTTCTTCTTTTTCAATATATAAGATTTTATCTGTTCTTATAGAGGACCATTTGTTTAGATGGAGAAAAATGAGATTGTTTTTGTCGAATTCATCTTTAAATCTATTAACAAGATCTTCAATTGTATCTCTATTTATTGGTTTTACTAGAAAATCAAATACTTTATTTGTTAGTGAAAGCTGTATGTATTTAAAATGAGCTGATAAAAATACTAAATAAAAATTCTTATTTATACTTCTAAGATCTTTTGCAAATTCTAGACCATTCTTTCCTTTATCTTTAAAGTCTATATCTAAAAATAAGACGTCTAGTTCATAATTGTATATAGCATTAAAAATTTCTTTTTGGTTATTAGTGACTAAAGTGATTTCAGCATCAAGATTTTGTTCTATAATTTCTGCTTCTAAAAATCGTGCTGTTAATTTTACCGCATTTAAGTCATCATCGCACATACCAATTTTAATCATATGTATATCCCTTCTTTGAATAATAATTTTAATATACTATAATTTTTGCTAAAAGTCAACAGAAAAAATTCTTATTTTACCACAAATTCTCTACAAAATTCGACATTATGTTTTATATGAAAAGGTAATAAAAAATTATTTGGTTAGTATAATTAATAAGGAGTGATTTTCTTGAAAAATAAAACAGCTAAAAAAAGATGGGGAAAAATAATATCTAAAAGTATAAAAATTAAAAATGGTGCAAGTGATGCTAAAGATAGGTTTGCTGACTTTTTCGAATTGCCACAAGAAATTTTAAAGAAAACTACTAAAATAACTATAGTACATAATGATAGTGTACTTATCGAAGGGTATGAAAAAATAATTGATTATCTTGAAAATTATATAAAAATAAGATGTAGGAGTTTGGAAATAATAATTGATGGAAAAATGCTTGATATAAAGGAAATGACAACAGAGGATTTAGTAGTTACAGGGGAAATATATAGTGTAAATTATAAAAAAGTGGGGGATATTACAAGTGAAAATTAAAAATCAACTACAATCTGTAGCGGGAGTAGTTACAGTTCAAATAGAAGGCTTTTTTACAGAACGATTTATAAATTTATGTAGGACTAATAATGTTAAAATTTGGAATGTAAGAAATATTACGTCTGGTCTTGTTAGTTTTGACATTTACATATCAGAGTTTAAAAGATTAAGAAAAATAGCAAAAAAGACTAAGTGTAAAGTGAAAATTAAAAGTAAAAAAGGAATATACTTTTTTGCATTCAAATATAGAAAAAGAAAGTTATTTATCATTTTAGCTATCTTACTTATTATTAGTGTATGTACATTTTCTAATTTTATTTGGAATATAAAGATAGTTGGAAATGAAAAGGTAGATAGTGAGATCATTTATAAGTCTCTTAAGGATTCTGGGTTTAAGATAGGTAAACTTAAAGTAGGAACTCAAAAAAGTGAGATAGCTAATAAAGTAAGAGCGGATATACCAGAGATATCTTGGCTTGGTATAGATTTTTCAGGTACTACTGCATATGTAAAAGTTATTGAAAAAACAAAAATAAGTGACGAAAATATTCAAGAAAACGCCAATGGCGATATTGTTGCAATAAAAAATGGAATTATAACAAAGATAATTCCTGAAAATGGTACGGCTTTATATAAAGAGGGAAGCTATGTGGAAGAGGGGATGAAATTAATAGAAGGAAAAATATATAGTAAAATTCTAGAAGAAAGAGCTGTAAGTGCTAAAGGAATAGTTATGGCTAATGTTGAATACTCATTTGAAAAAGAATATTATTATAATATATTTGAAAAAGTGTATAATAATAAAAAAAGGTGGAGTGTAGGAATCACTATAAATTCCAAAGAATATATGATAAATTATTTGAATAAATCGCTTAAATATGATAAAATTAAAAAAAGCAAGGGCCTAAATGTATTTGGAATGGAAATTTCATTTGATTTATATTCGTTTGATGAGTATACTGAAGTGGAAAAAATAGTGTCAAAAGATGAAATTATGAAGATTGCAAGTGATGATGCGGATAGCTACTTAAAAGATAGCATTATTCCAAATTGTAAGAATGGCACTCTAGTAAATACTTTTACAGATATTGTAGAAAAAGATGACAAGATAATTTGTAAAAGTAAATATGTTGTAAATGAACAAATAGGAGAATTTAGAAAAAATGAATGATAACATTGTAATAGACTTAGATGAAAGTGTATCTAAAATAATAGATAATGTAGATTTGAAAGAAAAAATAGAAAAGATTGTATATCTTGCACTAGAAGAAGAAAAAATAAATGTTAATAAAGTATTTGTTAGTATTGAAGCTGTTTCTAAAGAGGAAATAAGAGATATTAACAGACAGTATAGAAATGTTGATAAAGAGACAGATGTACTTTCTTTTCCTATATTTACTAAGGAAGAATTACAGAAAATTTCTTGTGATGATGACCAAAAAAAGCTAAATGAAATAGAGCTTGGTGATATAATTTTGTGTAATGATGTAATAAGAGAACATGCAAAAGAGTATGGAACGGGTCTTTACAGAGAAACACTTTATATGATAACACATGCTATGTTCCATCTCTTAGGTTATGATCATGAAGTGGAAGAAGAAAAGAAGATGATGAGAACAAAAGAAGAAGTAGTACTAAGTCAAATAGGAGAAATATAATATGGATAAAAAAGAACAAAAAGAAATTAATCTTGAAAATTTAAAGCAAACAAAAAATAAAAATTTTTTTACAGCTTTTGGACATGCACTTGATGGGGTTATAAAATCATTTAAAACTGAAAGAAATTTAAGAATCGATTTTATAATTGGACTTTTCGTTTTGATTGTAAGTTTATTTTTTGATTTTACAAAAACAGAATTTGCATGTTTGTGTCTTACAATAGGATTTGTTATATTTAGTGAGATGATAAATTCAACAGTGGAGTATGTTGTTGATCTAATAACAGATAAATATGATGATAGAGCTAAAGCTGCCAAAGATATTGCAGCAGGAGGTGTGCTAGTGTCTGCGGGAGTTGCCACTGTGGTTGGATATTTCTTATTTGCTGATAAAGTCTATAATTTATCGACTAATGTTATATCATCAGTACTTGATTCAAAACTTCATGTTTTATTTATAATAATATTTGCAATTGTATTACTTGCTGTAATCTTAAAAGGAATGTTTGGAAAGGGAGAAAGTTATTCTAAAGCATATCCTAGCGCGAGAGTTGCACTAGCATTTGGACTTACAACATATCTTTATATAGTTACAAGAAGTTTGTTTGTCTCAGGAGTTTCTTTTATTCTTAGTGTTCTTATTGCACAAATAAGAATAGAAAACACAAAAGTAAAACCTATATTTATGGTTATATCTGCTGTACTTGGAATATTATCTGTATTAGTGATATATCAGCTTGTTTTATTAAGACCAAATATAATGTCTTTTTTTCAAAATTTAAATTGTTTTAAATAAATTTTAATAAGATGAATATAATGTAGCGGGTGATTTTTTTGAGAAAGCGCATTATATTCATTTTATTTTTTTTAGTAATGATGATAATACTCGGAATGCTTGGAGTTATTATAAATAAAAAAATAAATATTCCAAATGCTAAAGAAGAATATAAGCTTGAAGATACAATAGTAGAGACTAAAGAAGAGAGCGAAAGATATAGTATTTGTGTTTATTATCCATGTACTCCATATGATATACTAAATGAAGAGATAAATTGCAATATATCTGAATATATATCTGATTTTAAACAATGTTTATCTACACTTTCTGAAAATAAAAAATATAATTTAAACATAAATTTTGAGTCATATAAATTTAAAAATTACATTTCGTATGTTTTTAATATTTCAGAAAATTTAGGTTGTATACATGATGAGAGCTATATCTATACTGTCGTTTACGACATTAAGAAAAATAAGGTTGTAAAAATTCAGGACTTTATTTTAAAGGATGAAAAATTACTAGATAAAATTTCAGAATATTGTTACAACGAATTATTAAAAAATGATAAAATAGCATTTTTTAATGCATCAGAATTTGTGAAAAATGGTACAAAACCAATAATAGAAAATTATGAGAAATTTATATTAAATGATGGAAAATTTGTTGTGTATTTTTCTGAGTACCAGGTAGTTCCTTATTACCTTGGAATGCAGAAAGTTTTTATACCTTTGGAGAGTATTGGTTTAACAATATAATAAAAAGATGGAACTAAGAAATAAAATAGTCCCATCTGCTCAAAATTTAGTCTTATCCGCTACGCGAAACCAAGACTGTAAAAAATATATGAACTATATGGTAAATCATATAGCTAGAAATAGTATTCGTATTAATTTAAAAATCATACAATATTTATTAGAAAAAATAAAAAAATTATCAAAAAAATTGAAGATAAAATAAAATGTGGTATAATTATTTAAGTATAAAGGTGGATATAATATATGGTTGATAATAGTTTAAAATTTGAGGAATTTAGAAACACATTTAGATCGTTTTCTTATGATGCATATCATTTGGAAGATGATGGCAAAAATATAATAGTAACTTATGATTTTGAAATAGAAAAATTAAGTAAGTTTAATCCTAAAATAATAATTGAAAAGGAACAAATAAAAAGGCAACTTAATAAAGCTGGTTTAAAAGATGATATTGATTTTGAAGATGAAACATTAAAATTACTAATTTTTAATCTTGGGATGGCTGAGGCGGTAAGTTATATAAAAATTGCATGTCCAAAGAAAATGTTTGTTAAGTGTGGATATCTTAATGAAAAACAAATTGCATGGTTTAAAAAATTATACGTTAATGGACTTGGAGAATTCTTTTATGTTAATGGAATAAAACATATAAATACAGGAAATTTTATAGATATAGTATGTTTGCAAGAAGAAAAAAGTATAAGTCCAAGCAATAAAAAATTAATTGGAAATTTAATTCCTGTTGGTGGAGGAAAAGACTCTAATGTTACAATGGAGATTCTAAAACCTTTAGAAAATGAAAATACAGCATTTATTGTAAATCCTCGTGGGGCTACAATAGATAGTGTTAACGCGGCAGGAATGCAGGATAGTAAAATAACTGTTCAAAGAATATTAGATGAGAGAATGTTAAAATTAAATCAAAAAGGCTTTCTAAATGGGCATACACCTTTTTCAGCTTTACTTGCTTTTTTGAGTACTACAGTTGCATATATTTCTGGAAAAAAATATGTAATACTTTCAAATGAGTCTAGTGCTAATGAGCCAAACGTAAAAGGTACAAAAATAAATCATCAATATTCTAAAACTGTTGAATTTGAAAACGATTTTAGAAATTATGAAATGGAGTATATAAAAAGTAATGTTGAATACTTTAGCTTATTAAGGCCACTTTGTGAAACGCAAATAGCTGCTATTTTCTCAAAGTATCCTAAATACTTTGGAGTTTTTAAAAGTTGTAATGTTGGTAGTAAGGAAAACATTTGGTGCTCAAAGTGCTCAAAGTGTTTGTTTGTGTATATAATACTTAGTCCATATCTTACAGATGCAGAATTAAAAAAAATATTTGGTAGAAATATGTTAAATGATATTGATATGGAAGAAACTTTTATGCAACTTATTGGTAAATCTACTAATAAACCTTTTGATTGTGTTGGTACTTATGAAGAAATAGAATATAGCTTAGCAGTAACGTTAAAGAAGAAATTAAGAACTAATGAAGAAATACCAAGATTACTTGATATGTATTATAAAAAATATTTTTACTCTGATATTGCTATAGTGAATGAAACAATAATAAGTGGAGATAACAAATTGTTATTTGGATATATAAAAGAAAATAATGTTCGAGGTGTCTTTGAAAAATTATTGAAAGAAAAATTAAAGGAGATTTAATATAATGCAAGATGAAATTGTTAATTATCTTAAAGATAAAAAAATAGTTATTTTAGGGTTTGGAAGAGAAGGAAAGTCTACATATAACTTTTTGAGAAAACATTTTGAAGAAAAAGAAATAGACGTAATAGATGAATATATAGATATAAATAGTGAAGAGAATAAAGAATATTTAGAAGATATGAATTTAAATGTAATTAAAACTAGTGAGTATATAAATATGTTAAATGCATATGATCTAATTTTTAAAACACCAGGAATATCATTTAAAGGTATAGATATTTCTTCATTTGCAAATAAAATAACGTCACAGCTAGATATATTTTTGAAATATTTTAAAGAGTACGTTACTATAATAGGAATAACAGGAACTAAAGGTAAAAGTACAACGTCTTCTATGTTATACCAAGTTTTAAATAAAGCTAAAAATGGAGTACATTTCCTTGGCAATATAGGACGTTCAATATTTTGTGAGATAGATGAAATAAAAAAGGGCGATACAGTAGTTCTTGAAATTTCATCCCACCAATCTCAATATATAAAAAATTCTCCTAATATAGGTGTAATACTAAATGTTTTTCAAGAACACTTAGACCATTATAATTCATATGAAGAGTATATTGATGCCAAGATAAATGTTATAAAATTTCAAGCTAAAGAAGACTTTGCTATATACATTAAAAATTCAAGTGATTTAAATAAGAGACTTGAAAATGTGAAACTTAATTCTAAAATTATAAACCTTGATCTAAATGATAAAGATAAATTTAGTTATTTTAATTTTGAACATAAAAGAAGATTAATTGGAAAGCATAATGAATACAATATTATGGTTGTTCTTAAAATATGTGAAATATTGAAAGTAGAAAAAAATATTGTTTGTGAGGAAATATATAATTTTTCTCCACTGGAACATAGACTCGAGAATGTAGGACAATATGATGGGGTTTTTTATTATAATGATTCAATTTCTACTATTCCAGAAACTGCTATAGCATGTGTTAACACTATTGGGGATGTTGATACTCTTATAATTGGAGGACTTGATAGAGGAATTGATTATACAAATTTTGAAAAATTTTTAATAGACTCTAAATTAGTAA
>HF996702.1 GCA_000433335.1 Clostridium sp. CAG:1219
AGTCATATTCAATATTAGATACTATTGTTGCTATAATGTAATCTTGTAATTCTTCTACCGATTCAATTTTCTCACTAGATTCTAAAAAATTACTTTTATAATCATTAAATATTTTAGTTAAATATTCTTTATTCATTTTACCACCTACATTTCTATTTCATCATTGTTTATTTTTTCTTCATGTTCTGTATATTTTTCTTTATTTTTAGATATATTATATACCTCAACAATACAACCTGTTTCAGCTATATATTTATTTTTGAAATTTACATTATAATTCAAATCTTCAAAATGATTTTTTGCTTCATGAACATTTTTAAAAAACTTATAAAAATTATTATCTTTGTGTACTGAAACATCATTACCATTTTTCCAATACATCATTTCTATATGATGACTATTATTGTTTGAATCATCTAATGACATAATATTCATTGTTTCTCTAACTTTAGTTTTATTTTCTCCAATATAAATATCAAAATCCTCTGTTATACAAGATTCAATTAACTTTCCCATATTAGAAACATCTTTAGATACTAAAGTATATCCACTTGCACCCCAATTCCAAGAAAATGGTTCTTGATTTTTTTTAAATATAGTACAAGTATGATCTTTTCCTTTTGTTAATCTCATCATTTCTTCATTTCCATCAAAATACCCAAGTTTAATTAATTCTAAATTTTTATTATCTTTTACTTTTAAAATTACACAATTTTCATTATTTTCAATTATATCAACTAAATAACACAATTTATTTTTCATTACATCACCTTTCCTTTTATT
>HF996703.1 GCA_000433335.1 Clostridium sp. CAG:1219
TTGCAATTACCCCAGGAGTTATGAAAAATAGAGAACTACATATAAAGCATATTAAGTTTGTCCTAGCATGAGCTCCTCCAATAAAAGTTTTATATACTAAAATAGTTCCTGCAACTATTGCAAGTTCCTTTAAAAGATTTAAAAATAAAGCTATAATAAAAATTAAAATAAACTTTGGAATATCTTCTAATACTCTAGTAATTCCAAACATCATTATTTCTCTTTGATCGCCTTCTATTTTCTCTCCTTTATATAAAACATTATCTACGATATAACCGCTCATTTTTTCAACCATAATAAGCACATCCCTATCTTCTAATAAGATTATATATTCAATTTTGAGCGTAATTTTAAGTTATCTGTAACTTCATTATTTTCTTAGATGAAATGTATTATTTTCTATTTCGCAACGTTTTTTGGCATTTTTACCAATATTTTATTAATTTGTAACAAAATTCCTTTTAATTCATATCATATTTTAAGGAGGAGAAAATATATGGAAGAAATTAATAATGAAACTACTAATGAATTAAGGAGTATTGGTACGGATCCCATAAATATTGGGATGAACGCTCCTAACTTTATGGCAAATACTACTATGGGAAATATCAGACTTTCAGATTTTAATGGAAAATGGCTAATACTTTTCTCACATCCTGGTGATTTTACCCCAGTATGTACTACAGAATTTATCGCCTTTTCAAAGATGTACCCAGAATTTCAAAAAAGAAATTGTAATCTTTTAGGACTATCCATTGATAGCAACCCTTCACATTTATCATGGGTATATAACATCTATCGTTCTACCGGAATTACAGTTCCATTTCCAATAATATGTGATATTAATATGGAAATATCAAAAATGTACGGAATGATTTCACCAAGTGTAAGTAATACAAGTACTGTAAGAAAAGTATTTATTATTGATCCAAACCAAGTTGTTAGATGTATATTAACATACCCAATGTCATGTGGAAGAAATATTTGTGAAATTCTAAGAATATTGGATTCGCTTCAAAATACAGATAACAATGGTACTTCTACACCTGCAAATTGGATACCAGGTCAGGCAACAATAATATCGCCACCAAATACATACAATCAGTTAATGGAAAGAGTATCAGAAAAAGATGGATTTGCCTGTCTTGATTGGTACCTATGTTTTAATGAAAAAAATGAAATTTAATTTTATAGAGGGGGATTTTATATGAATAATGATAATAATAGATGTTGCTCTTGTTGCAATAATTCATCAGGATTTTTAAACAATATTTGTGGAAGTGGCTCTTCGTGTACATGGATAATATTAATTATCTTAGCTATTCTTTTAATATCTTGCATGTGCGGTAATAATTCTTGTAGATGTCAAGACGATTTATTATAAAATAAATAAAAGCTCTCAAAATATTTGGGAGCTTTTATTAATACTACTTTTTATTTAACAATCTTGATAATATTATTTCATAATTTCTAGAATTCATTTCGATTTCTTCTATTTCTTTTTGTACTTTCTTCAATTCATAATTTCTATATATAAACGCACCTGAAATAATCAATACAAAATATATTGTAATTAATATTTCGGTTATTAAAATACTTTCCAAAAAAATCACTCCTATAACTTTATTTTTATGCATTTGTTAAACATTTTATACATATTTTAAAAGATTATATCATAACGCTTAAAGTATTACAATATATACATTAGATTTTTTCTAATATATTATTTTTATACCATTTAATATAAAATATGTTTTAAGGAGTGATGCAATAATGAGTATATACATAAATATGAAAAAGAATAAAGTTGAGGCTAGCTACAAAACTGTATATCTAAAAGATGATTTAATAGAAAAACTAAATAAAATTGCTAAAACTAATAAAACTTCTTTTAATAATGTCGTAGTTAGCATGTTAGAATATTGTACTAATGACGAAGAAAAATCTTCAAAAAAAGCATAATGTGAGGTAAAAAAAAAATACCTCACATTTATTGTTTTAACAATAAATATAAAGCATTTTTATATTACATTCTTATAGCCTTATCTTCAAGTCTTAACTTATCCGCAATCATAGCTATAAATTCTGAATTTGTTGGTTTACCCTTATTAGAATTAACAGTATAACCAAATATTTTATCATGCATCTCTATTTGGCCTCTATTCCAAGCAACTTCTATAGCATGACGAATTGCTCTCTCAACTCTAGATGGAGTTGTTTGATATTTTTTAGCTAAACTAGGATATAAAACTTTAGTTATGGAATTTATAATATCTTCATTTTCTATAGCAAGAAGTATAGCTTCACGTATATATTGGTAACCTTTTATATGTGCTGGAACACCAACATCATGTATTATGTTAGTTACTCTAACTTCGATAGGTGTAGAGTTTGTCCTAGAACTGTTAACTGTTGTTTTAGTATAACAACCCGGAACATTTACATAATCATCAGAACTTTCAGATTCTATAAGATCTCTTAATCTATCAACTAATGTTGCCATATCAAAAGGTTTTACTACATAATATGTTGCACCTAAAGCTATTGCTTTTTGTGTGATTTTTTCTTGACCTATTGCAGACATTATAACAATTGTAGGCATACTTTCAAATTCTTCTTTTAGCATATCCTCTAGTACAGCTAGTCCATCACGTTCTGGCATAACTATATCAAGTAAAACTATATCTGCTTTACTCTCTTTGATTTTGCTTACTGTACCAACCCCATCATATGCAGTTGCTACAACTTCCATATCATTTTGAGAATTTATAAACATTGTTAATATTTTTACAAACTCTTTATTGTCGTCGACAATCATTATTTTTGTTTTTGCACTCATGAAACCTCCCTCGTTTATCTAAACAGCGTAACTAAATTATATATACTTTTTACTCTAAAATCAAGACTTTTTGGCACTTTTTTAAAACGAGTTTTGTCGAATTTATAGAAAATTTTTATTTTTTTTTAAAATTCCTAAAATTACCAGTATTTATTATTTTAAATGACACAAATTAATAGTGTAAAACAACAAAATTTACTTTTTTAGTTAGTTTTACTCTTAAAATAATGGAGGTGAATATATTATGGCATCAAGCAAAAATCCACAAGCTAGAGAAGCTTTAAACAAATTCAAATATGAAGTTGCAAACGAAATCGGTGTAAACTTAAAACAAGGTTATAACGGTGATTTAACTTCTAAACAAGCTGGTTCTGTAGGCGGAATGATGGTTAAAAAAATGATAGAAAAAGCTGCTAGCCAAATGTAGTTTAGGTAGTAGTATAAAAGAGACGGTTTCTCCGTCTCTTTTTTTATAATATATGTATTACTTTGCTATTTGCAATAAATAGCTATATTTAATTGCATGTTTCATTTCATCTGTCATTATCTCAAAAATCTTATCATAATTTTTTCTAGATTCCATGGATTTTAAAATAGTTCTATACTTCTCCATAGCCTTTAATTCATTTGAAAAAGCTTGTTTTAATCCATCAATATAAGTCATATTAAATTGTTTATCTGATTGCATATTATTACTTGGAATTTCAATTCCAGTTAAATCATAATATACTTCTCTTAACAATATTCTATGTTTATTTTCATCATCTCTTATTTGTTCAATTATCATTTTTGATTCTTCATTTGGTACAATGCTTATAAGATACTTATAAAAAGCTGCATCTTCTGCTTCATCTAATGTTGAGTTTCTTATTGCCTCTAATGCCTTTTGTAATTCCATAGAAATCCTCATCTCAGAGCTTCTATAATTTGCCTCATAACTCATTCTGTCATAATAATTCATAAAATTATATCCTGGTATATTCTCCAAAATAATCTCACCTCCACTCATATAGTATATGAGTGTTTTACTCTTTTGTTAATATAACATATTATGATATTATATCTTTTACCACTTCTGATGCAATTACAAGTCCTCCCACACTAGGAACAAATGACACTGATCCTAAAGTATTACCATATTGTTCTCTTTCAATTTCATTTTTCTTTTTAGGAGGCTCTGTAGAATATACAACTTTTTGTTTTTTAATTCCTATTTCTTTTAATTTTTTCCTCATATTTTTGGCAAGTGGACATACAGAAGTTTTATAAATATCAGAAACTTTTATATCAAGTGGATTTATTTTATTTGCCATTCCCATGCTTGATATACATTTTATTTTATTTTTGTTTGCATATTCAATTATTGCCACTTTTGCAGCAAAGTTATCAACACAATCCACTATATAGTCAATCTTTTTACCTTTTAATATTTCTTCTATATTCTCAGGCGTAATATTTTCCATAATAGCTGTAACATTAGTACTACTATTTATATCTTTTATTCTGTCTTCTACAACTTTTACTTTTGCCATTCCAATTGTAGAATTTAATGCTATTAACTGCCTATTTATATTAGTAACATCCACTACATCCTTATCTATAACAGTTATATCTGAAATTCCAGCTCTTACTAAAGCTTCAATAACATAAGATCCTACTCCTCCTGCTCCACATACGCAAACAGAAGATTTTTTTATTTTTTCTAGAGCACTATCTCCAAGTAATATTTTTGTCCTTTGATATATATCCATTTTATTTTTCCCTTCTTATTATCGTCCCTTCTGTCACCTCAAATGGTATCTTAAGTATAACTTGTTGACCTTTAAGTCCTGGATTAATTGTATCAATATTTTCTTTTGTTTTTATATCTATTAATTCTTCTATTTTAAATGAATCTACTTCAAATTTGTTTGGATATAAAATTTCCAATTTATCACCTAGACTTAATTTGTTTTTAATTTCTACAACATATAAATTTTTATTTGAATCATATTTTTCTATAACTTTTGCCCCGTATTCATACATTAAATTCTCACTTTTTCCATCAAAATCATGAATATCTTGATTTCCTGCATCTTCAAAATAAAATTTAGAAAGTCCCCTCGTTTTTACTTTGATTAACTCTTTTAAATACTTACTAGGATCATATTCTTCTTTTTTTCCTTTTTCTAACAATTTGTAATATTCGTCTATAGCTTGTCTATATGTTCTTACGACTGTTGCAAGATAATAATCTGTTTTAAGTCTTCCTTCAATTTTAAGAGAATCTACTCCCATATCTATAATTTCAGGAATATTTTCAATCAAACACATATCTTTTGAAGAGAAAAGATATGTACCTTTTTCATCAAAATCTAAATTTATTTTGCTTTCAGGATTATTAACCTCACTTGCAACAAGATTATATTGCCATCTACAACTTTGTGCACAATCACCTTGATTTGCACATCTATTTGCAAGATATTTACTAAGATAACATCTTCCCGAATAAGCATAGCATATTGCTCCATGTATAAACATTTCAACTTCTAAGTCTTCGGGTTTATTTTCCATTATATATTTTATATCTTTTTTATTTAATTCACGAGATAATATAACTCTTTTTGCCCCATAATTATACCAAAATTTAGCTGAATGTAGACTAACTGTATTCGCTTGCGTACTTATATGAATCGTCATATTTGGTGCAACAGTTTTAATCATATCAACAATTCCTGGATCAGATACTATTATAGCATCTGCCTTAATTTCATTAAGTTTTTTTATTTCTTCTTCTATTTCACTATAATCATTATCTCTTGCGTATATATTAAGAGCCACATATACTTTTTTACCTATACTATGAGCATATTCTATAGTTTCATGTAAAGTATCAGAATTCATTTCAGCTCTTGTTCTAAGTGAAAGTTTAGCAGTTCCAGCATAAACAGCATCAGCTCCATACATAAATGCTATTTTTGCCTTTTGTACACTTCCTGCTGGTGCTAGTAATTCAACTTTTTTCATAATTTCCTCCAAATTAATTTGCATTATAATTTGAAAACCATGTTCCAAATTCTATTTTGTTCTTCCCATTTGTAATTTTATAATCAAATATTTTATAAAACAGTCCTACGTATTCTATAGTTCCTCCGTCTTCATAAACGCTCTTTTGAACGCTAAACATAGGCTTCTTATTTGAAATTACCATATTTACATCCACAAAGAACGCCGTTA
>HF996704.1 GCA_000433335.1 Clostridium sp. CAG:1219
CATATTACAATTTAGATATGATTATATCTTTAGGATATAGAGTAAAATCAAAAGTTGCTACTAATTTTAGAAGATGGGCGACTGAAAGATTAAAAGAATATATGATTAAAGGCTTCACTATGGATGATGAAAGACTCAAAGGCAACGGTGGTGGTAATTATTGGAAAGAATTGCTTGCTAGAATTAAAGATATTAGGTCATCAGAAAAGGTATTATATAGTATCACATTTTTAGTTTAAAAATGAAAACTTTATGGGGGAAAAATAATGGTAAAAAAGGAACTTGAAAAACTAATAGAAAGTTTGAAAATAGATAGAGATGAATATTGGATTTTATCTAGTGGTGCACTTGTTTTAAGAGGGATTTTAACTGATGCTGGTGATTTAGATATAGCTGTTACTAAAAAGGGACTAGAGGAATTAATGGAAAACTATAATTTAAAACAAAAAGAAAATGGTTGGTATATAGTGACAGATAAAATTGAATGCGTTTTAGATACTAAAGAAGATTGGAAAATTGAAAAGTTAGGTGAATATAACTTAGAAAGCATAAAAAAGTATTATTCTTATTTATTGCAAAGTAAAAGAGAAAAAGATATAGCAAGAATTCCTTTAATTAACTCATATATAAAAGCAAAAGGGTTACAATAATTGACATATTTATGAATATGTGGTAAAATCAAAGAGTAGTAAAAAATTTGGTCATAG
>HF996705.1 GCA_000433335.1 Clostridium sp. CAG:1219
AAATTGTTATTCAATGTATATAATGTTATTGCCGCTTTTTCAACACTTAATCTTTTGAATTTAAAAAATGAAGACATATCTAACGTTTTAAGTATGGAAAAATTAAATAAAAAGATTTATTCAAGTTATACACAAAACAGCAGAAATGTGTACGTATTAAATAATAAAAATGAAAATGCTACAACATTTAATCAATCACTCTTCTTTGTAAATATGAATAAAGACACACAAAAAACTATAGTTATTGGATGGTGGCAAATAAGCCGTAGATATGAATACAATGATATTTCTTGGTTATATGATGTAGATTTTGAAATTCTAAAAGAGCAAAATATAGAAAGCATAGTTTGCGTGGGACCCGAGGCATATGACATAGCTGCCCGCTTAAAGCTTTCTGGAATAGATAAAAATTTAATAAATCCTTTTACTAAATTAAAAGACGCAACAGATTATATAAAAGATAAAACAAAAGGTGAAGTATATGGAATTTTAAATTTCGACTATGTCACACCATTTAACAAATATATGAAAGGAGAAAAAGCATGATTAAAATAGCACATTTATATTATGATTTGCTCAACTTATATGGAGATGACGGAAATTTAAAAGCAATAACATATTGCCTTGATAAATTAAACATTGAATATAGTTTAGACAAAATAACTATTAACGATGAATTTGATCTTCTTTCATATGATTTTATTTATGTTGGCTCTGGAACTGAAAAAAACTTATATTTAGCAATAAACGATATAAAAAAATATGAATCTCAAATAAGACAATACATTGATGATAATAAAATATTTTTAGCAACTGGTAATGCTCTCGATATGTTTGGAAAGTTTATAGACTCTCTTAGCGGAGAAAAAATAGATACACTTGATATCTTTAATTTTTTCTCAAAGGAGGAAAACAAAAGAAATGTAGGCGAAGTAATGTTTGCCATGGGTAGTATAAAACCTCTTATTGGATTTTTAAATAATACTTTTTCAATAGAAGAAGAAACTGTAAAGAATTATTCTAATCTTTTTGAAATATATAAATCTATAGGCTATACTATAACTAAAAATGCAGAGGGAGTTACTAAAAATAATTTTTATGGTACTCATATCATTGGTCCTATTCTAGTACGAAACCCAGAAATTTTAAGATATTTTGTTTCAAGATTAATTCAAGAAAAAAATATAGAACTAGAAGATTCGATAACAAAAATAGATACAGAATTTGAACTTAAGGCAAGAGATGAATTTATAAATAATTATTATAAAAACCAAAAACCAAAGAAGCTATGCTAATTTTCGCATAACTTCTTTTTTTATTTATTATAAGGATGTAGTATATACATTTGAATTACTAATTGATATATAATTGTCTGCTAAAAATTTCTCTATTCCCTTTTTATTATCTATTTTTACATTTCCATTTTCTATTATTATACTCCCACTACTTTCCGCTCCATCATAAGCTTTAGATACTACTCCACTTTTCCCTGTTGTTACTACAAGATTAGAATTTTTAAGCGAAAAATCCCCATTTACATAAATACCAGAATTAATAGAGTTTATATTTAAGTTACTTTCTAATATTTTTAAATTGCCAAAACTTAAAATTCCTTTTGTTTCTTTTGTATTTATTTCTAATACTCCATTTCCATTTATTGTCAATTTACTACTGCTTACCAAAGCTGCATCATTACCATCTTTTATCTCACATCTAAAATCATTTATAATATTTCTAGTACCATTAACTAGAGTTATAATTGTTTTTTTAGCATTTTTAATTAATATCGGACATTCATTATAATTTGTAAGTTCTAAGCCATTTAATATAATCTTTACGTAGGAGTTATCATTTACATCTATTAAAATCTTTTTTTGAGAGGTTTTTCCGCTCAAAACAAATATACCTGAAGAATTAATAATGATTCCGTCCTCATCAACAGATACACCAAATCCAGTTATACTTATATTTTCATTTTTAAATACAATATTGGCATTTCCTACTCCAAAAAATTCATCATCTAAATCGTTTTTATCATAATCCCCGTATATTTCAATATTACCGGAATTCATATAATATTTAGTTTTATTTCCAAGCAAAAATGCTACAATAAGCATAATTAGACAAATACAAGACACTACTATTATTAATATAATTTTTTTACTATTCATATTCACTTCTTCTAAATTCTAAACATAACTTTATATCTCATAAAATTATATATATAATTTTTGTTTAATAAATGAATAAAATGTGAAGTTTTAGTGAGAAAAAAACTCCACCCAAATGGTGAAGTTTTAATATACTATCAAACTTATTATATACATAATAAACACAAGAATTAATATAGTCCCTTCAATTTTAGTTATAACATTATTCTTTCCTATATAATGCGAAAATATTAATACAAGTGTTGTAGAAAATAAAAGTAATATAAGATTGAAATTAAATTCTATAGATACCTCAAGAGGTGTTATTATAGATCCAATTCCAAGTATAAGCCATAAATTTAACATACAAGATCCAACCAAGTTTCCAATTGCAATGGATGCATCTTTTTTTATTGTTGCAACTATCGTTGTAATAAGCTCTGGGAGTGCCGTTCCAATAGCCACTATTGTAAGGCCTATTATTCTTTCACTTATTCCTATTTTGGTTGCAATATATTTACAATTATCAACAACAAAATCGCTTCCATATTTTAACATTATAATACCTATAATTATAAGCATCACAGCTGTTATAATACTTATATTTTTTCTTGGCTCCTTTATCTTCTTTTCTTCTTTTATTATATCTTTTATAGCCGTAAATATCGGGAACGAAAAATAAATTACAAATAAAGTAAGTAATATTATTCCTTCTACTCTTCCTATTGTAAAATGTCCACTTCCTATATCTAAATTAGAAAATAACCATACAATAAATGTAGCGAATATAGCAACAGGTAAATGAAATTTCTTAATTTCTTCATCTACTTTTACAGGTTTTAATATAGAAGCTATTCCTAAAATAAGCAATAAGTTACACAAATTACTTCCAATAGCATTTCCTATAATTAAATCGGTATCATTCTTTATAGCTGAATTTACAGTTATAAGTAATTCTGGCATAGAAGTACCTATACATACAATCGTAAGGCCTATTATAACTTCAGGAATGTGAAATTTTTTGGCAATATTACTAGAGCCTTTAACTAAAATGTCTGCACCTATAATCAGCAGCAAAAATCCTATTATTATAAGTAAAATTTCTTTTATCATTTGTTACCTCATATACTTATACACATATTATTATATACTATTTAAAATTTATTTTGCAACTACTATAAAAAAATATATAAATATTTTTTATATTTTT
>HF996706.1 GCA_000433335.1 Clostridium sp. CAG:1219
AATATACGTTTATTGATTGAAGACCACCACAAATACCTAAGATTGGCTTATTAGCATTAGAAAATAATTTAATTGCTTCTTTGTCTAATTTAAATTCATCTATATCATAATTTTTATTTGGAATAGGATTTTCATTATAATAATGCGGTGGAATATCAATACAACTCCCTGTTACAATAAGTCCATCACATATATTACAAACTTTTTCTAAGTTTTTACTAGAAATAATAGGGAACAATAATATATCTAATTCATCAAATATTTTTTTAAAATGTTCCGTTAAATAATATCTATTGTTAAATGGTGCTTCATCTTTTATATTTTCAATTCTTTCAATTATTGCTAATATCATTTTTCTCCTCCTTAATATAATTAATTTTATAATATATATCATACCAACTATATGCTCTTGTTAAATCAGCAAATTCAACGTTTCTATTATATGGATAGTCAAAAATAATTACATTAGTATTACCAATTAGTTTTCTCAAATTATTAGGATCATCTTCAATCATAATATCTATATTATTATTTTTACAATGTTTTCCTTTGTCTTTAACATCAAATACAATTTCATCATAATATATTTTATTTTCTTTCAGCCATTTTTTTGTGATTCCTTCAACGTCTTCTTTTAAAAAATCAGGAAACCATTCATCATTGTTTTTTCTTGCAGTTATTATATAAATTAGATTACCCTCATTTTTTAATTTGTTTATAACTTCTGAAGCATATTTTTTTGTTGGTAATTTAACTACTAAATCTTCCCTATATGTATTCCAAAATTGATGAGCAATATCTTCTTCCCATAAAAACATATCAGTAGTATCTATAGCATTAATATTTTCTAATCTGTATTTTCCTAATTCATTACAAAATTTTGTACCATAATCTATACAAAAATTATATTGTGAATTTAAAACACCATCAATATCTATTCCTATTCTCATATTGTCCTCCACGAATTATATTTCAATAAAATTATACACTAAATTACAAAAAATTTCCATGATTCTACGAAAAAAATATAGGAATTACTATATAATGTTTTTAGAAAGAGAACTTAGTTTGTAACTTGTTGTTTACTCGCTCCATAAGGTAAAATCGTCGCACCAGATGAAAAAATTTAATCGACTGTAAAAAGTCGTTTTTTTTCACTTTTTATTGGAAAAGAAAGATTGGTGTGATACGATTAGTATCTTAAAAAAGAAAAACAAGATAAGTAGAGAATTACTCTTTAAAATTGAATGGGCTTGTAAATTTAGTTCTATAGAACTTGAGCAACAAGTAGTGATAGAAGGTTGGTTAAGAATAATAGAATATACAAATTTGGCATATGTTGAACCACATAGAGTAATCATTAAAGATTGATTGTATCTGTCCTTTAATGAACATGATTATTTCTATGTTAAAGATTTAAGGACGAAATACCCTTTGTCCAAACTACAGGAATACATAGCAAGGCATTAATTTTTAGAGTTTTTTTAAAAATACCTTATTTTTTTATTTTTGTTGTTAAAAAGAAGGCAAAATAAATTGTGAAACTCTTTAAGTGTCAATAGCCTTGCGCTATCTGGCACTTATTTTTATATTAAATGTCTTTCTATTCAAATTGAAAGGAGGAATTTAATACTATGAACAAATAAAGAAAAGTTGCAAAATTAAATAAAAAATGATATAATGTTTACGTAATTTCCTTTTTATCCTGTTTTACAGGTTGATATATAGACATTTATTATGAAATTATTTTTTCCAGGAGGTGAAATTCATAAAATTATTACAATTAAAATGTCCAAAAATTAATTCTACTAATTATTAAGGAGGAACTCAAAGTGAATTATAACGAATATTCGGAAATCAAAAATTCAATCGACGCATATGTGAAAATAGGCAATCAGCGGATGTTAGCAGAAATTCAATCTAACATTGAAAAGAAAAATGGGTTGCGAGAAAAACTCATTGAGGATTTAGAATATCACAAGGAATATATTCATGTGTTCTCTACAGATGAACAAATTAAAATTGTTGGTGACTTGGTGAGCCAAATAAAGCAGAACGCATATATTTCACATAAAGTTAGTTGGATGTTACTCTATGTTTCCGACAAAGCTTTGAACGAAATTCTTGCAAAGGCTGACAATGTAGCTTTAGTAAAAATAATGGATGAGATCAAGAGGAATATACGAGTAATAGGAAATCGTTTTTGTGATTCATCTGCTTATTTTTGGCTCAAAAGCACAAATATTTTCTCGCGTATGGGTGAAAGAATCACTTGGTTGGGGCTATACAGAAAATGTAAAAAGAATTTAAAAACGTAATAATTTTACACACTTCATAATGGTTGATGTTTCAGTCGTTTTGAAGTGTATTTTTTATAAAATTTATAATTGTAATAAAATTCCTTAAAAAAATTTATTTTAGTTATATACTGTATTCACAGTTGATTAAAGAATTGAAATATTGGAGTTTTGCAAATAACCACGATAAACGCTCCATTTGAAATCAAC
>HF996707.1 GCA_000433335.1 Clostridium sp. CAG:1219
AAAACTATTCCAATTGCAATAGAGTTAGTAATCATACTACTTCCGCCATAACTCACAAAAGGAAGTGGAACTCCAGTTATCGGCAATATTCCTATAGTCATTCCTATATTTTGTACAAAATGGAAAAATATCATTCCTGCAATTCCAATAACTACTAGGCCAAAATACTCATCACTTGCATATTTTGAAGTCCTGATTATTCTTATTATCATAATAACAAAAAGTATAATAATAAGGACTGACATAATAAATCCAAATTCTTCTGACAAAACAGAATATATAAAATCAGAAGTCTTAATTGGTATATATCCAAGTTGTGTTTGAACCCCTTGTAATATTCCAGTACCAAAAAGCATACCAGATCCAACTGCAAGCTTTGACTGAATTGCATTATAACCACTTCCGAGTGGATCTAATGATGGGTCTAAAAATACATTTATTCTTGCTTGTTGAATATCATTTAGTAAAAAGAAATATACAAGTGGGATGCATACCAAAAGTATTGCTCCTCCAAGTAATATATATCTATACTTTATTCCACTTTTAAATAACATAAAGAGCGCTATAGCCAAAAATACGGCAGCTGTTCCAAAATCTGGTTGTAATAATATAAGAGAAACAGGTACACCAAATGTAGCCAGTAATGCAATAATCATAAGAATTTTATTTTTCTTCTGGCTCTTTGGAATTTTTTTAAAGCCCACAAGTAGTTTAGCAAAAGTTAGTATAAAACCAATCTTCATAAGTTCTGAAGGTTGATATAATATTCCACCTAAATTAAACCAGCTACTCGCTCCCATTATTTTTGAAGTAAATAAAACCGCGACTAGCAAAATTAAATTTATAATGTAGAGAAAATACCCCCCAAGTTCAAATAAACTATTTGGAATTACCTGGAGTATTATAATTATTAGCATTCCTACTCCAAAAAATATAATTTGTTTAATATATTCATCTTTATTTACATCTGTTGCATATCCTGCGCTATATATTCCAACAATTCCAATAGTTGCAAGTGCTATTACACATACAACTAGTATAAAATCAATATTTTTTATCCAGTCTTTTATCACAATTTCTCCCCGTTTCTTTTAGCTTAATTATTTTCCCCTAAACATTGTTTTATATGCAAGATATGTAGCATAAATATCATATATGCTTGCTACTTCAAAAGGTGAATGCATTGCAAGTACTGGAGTTCCACAATCTATTACATCTACACCTTTATTAGCTAGTATATACGCAATAGTTCCCCCTCCACCTTTTCCTATTTTTCCTAAAGTTCCTATTTGAAAATCTACATTATTCTTCTCAAATAAAGACATTATTTGTGAAACAAATTCTGCGTTTGCATCTGATGAATTGTATTTTCCACCACTACCTGTATATTTTTCAAGAGCAATTCCACATCCTAGTATATTTCCATTTTGAATGTCAGAAACTTCATCATAATTTGGATCAACGCATGTAGAAACATCTGCAGATAACATTTTTGAATTATAGTAAACTTCTAATATATCTGCTTTAGTACCAGTCTTTTTTATTAGTCTATTTACAAACATATCAAAAATTTGAGAGTTCATAGAAGTATTGCCTATGCTACCTATTTCTTCTTTGTCTACTATCATTGCTACTGCTGTTTTTTCTGCAGAGTCAATCTCAGATATAGCTTTTATTGTAGCATATGAACACACTCTATCGTCTTGGCCATACCCTCCTACCATGCTTTTATCAATTCCAACATATTTTGCTCTCCATGCTGGGACAAAAGAAAGTTCAGATCTTGCAAAATCTATTTCTTTGATATCATATTTTTCATTTAATATTTTAATTGCCATATCTTTTATTGCAGAATCTCTATTGCCATCAATTTTAGTAGATGCAACTATTGCAAGCATCTTTTCTGGATCTATAAATTCAGCTCCATTAGCTTTTAGTTGGTCCTTTGCAAGATGTGGCAACAAATCTGCTATTGTAAAGCATATATCATCATTTTCTTCACCAATTGATATAACCTTTTTTTCACCTTTTTCGTTATAGCAAATACCATGTAATGCAAGTGGTATAGACATCCATTGATATTTTTTTATTCCGCCATAATACTGAGTTTTAAAAAGCGCCATACCATGTTTTTGGCAAAGTGGCATTGGTTTTAAATCAAGACGAGGACTATCTATATGTGCACCTATTATGTTCATACCATTTTCTAAATCTTTTTCTCCTATTACCGCAACATATAAAGATTTTGACTTATTTATAAAATATACTTTGTCGCCTTTTTGTAAATTTTCTTTTTCATTAATGTCCACAAATCCACTTTTATTTAGTAGTTTTGTTGCTTCTTCAACACAAAGATATTCTGTTTTACCCTTATTTAGGAATTCTAAATATTCATCTACATAAGAATAAACATTTTTAATTTCTTCTTCGTTTAATTTAGAATAAATATCTTTCTTTTCATATTTTAAATCCATAATAAACCTCTTTTCTTTATTTTTTAACATATATATATTATGTTCATTTAACTTACAATGTATAATTTTTTTTGCATTTTGCATATTGGAATACCACCAAATTTCGTTACCTGTATCATTTCTTCAATAGATCCACCATTTACAATAGCAATTCTTGGCTCCAATGTATAAATACTATTTTCACTTAAAGCAAAATTTGCCCTTTTATTATTTTTTGTAGAAATTACTGCTCCTACATCATGGACTTCTTCACCTACAGAATGTCCTGTTGCATGATTATAATCTGGATAGCCATATTTTGCAATTTCTTTTCTAACAATTTCATCTATTTTGTATGCCTTCACACCAGGCTTCATACATTCCATCCCAGCATCTATTGAAGATACCAAAGCATTAAATACTTTCTTTACAGATTTTGGTGGTTCTGTTTCATTTTCTTTTAGAACATATCCCATTCTTTGAATATCACTATTTAATATTGTCTTATCTTTAAAAAATACTTTTATACCAAAATCAAAATATATAGTATCTCCTCTTTTTAACTTTTTTACACTAGGCAGACTATGTCCACCCTTTGTTAGATTAACTCCTGTAAGAACTATAGGACATATATCCCATGCGAAATCAAAATCCATGATATCATTTGAATGAATATAAAAGTCGGTTATATCCTCTGTAGTTTCGCGCGTTAATTCTGATATTTCTATTTCACTCATAGAAGGTTTAATTCTTTTAAAAGTTTCTTCTAATATTCTATTTGTTATCTCACCTATCAGTTTCATTCTTTTTATTTGCAAACTGCTTTTTCTAGAACCAATATCATATATAATCTTCTCAGCAGAAACAAATCTTACATTTTTTTGATATTTTTTATATACATCTTTTATTTTTTTTGTTAAATTCACATATTCCCCATGTCCTAAAACGTCTGCATTACTATCACCAAGTGTAGAATATGCAAGTGCAATCTTAGTAGGGAATTTTTCCTTTGCAATAACTTCTTCTACTAAGTCTTTAAATTGATATGAATTTTTATAATAATACATACTTACATTATCATTTTCAAAACTAATCTTTTGGGCATTATCAGAATCCAACTCATTTACTATTAGATATACTCTATGCTTAGATATAAATGCCAGTGTTGCCGTACCAAGATTATTTGATATGTACTTACAAAAATATCTATCGCTATTTTCATGATTATACATAATAAATAATTCTTGATTACTTTTCTTCATTGCCTCAAGAAGAACGTCTAACATTTTGATACCACTTCCATAGTTTCTTTTGCAATTTCATATTCCTCATCAGTTGGTATCACAAAAACCTTAACTTTTGAATCAGGAGCAGAAATTAATGACTCTTTTCTAGAGCCGTTTTCATTTAACTTCTCGTCAAGCTTTACTCCAAGACATTCCATATCAGATGCACATAAAGTTCTTTCACAAGCATTATTTTCTCCATTTCCGCCTGTAAATACTATAGCATCGACTCTATTTAATTCAGCCATGTAAGCACCTATATACTTTTTAGTTCTCATGGCTTGGATTTTTCTAGTTAAAATTGCTCTTTGATCTCCACTTTTTGCTGTCTGTATTAATTGTCTTTGATCTCCTATACCACAAAGTCCAAGTCTACCAGATTCTTTATTTAAAATATGATTCATTTGTTCTGGTGTTAAATTTTCTTTCTCCATTATTCTTAAAACAGCTGCTGGATCTATATCACCAGATCTAGTTTCCATAACAAATCCTTCAAGTGGAGTAAATCCCATTGATGTATCATATGATTTTCCGTTTTTTATTGCACACGCACTAGCTCCCCCACCCATATGACATACTATTGCATTAATATCTTCTTTTTTCTTTCCTAGAAGTTCTTCAAGTCTTGATAAAATATATTTATATGAAGTTCCATGTGCTCCATATCTTCTTATTTTATAGTCTTTATAATACTTTTCATTTATAGCATATAAAAAATTAAACTCTGGAATTGTTTGGTGAAATGCAGTATCAAATACAACAACATTTGGAATATTTGGTGCTACATCCATTATAGCTTTTATTCCCATAACAGCTCCTGGATTATGAAGTGGTGCAAGTTCAGAAAGATCAGATACTTTTTTTAATACATCTTCATCAACAAGTGTAGCCTTATCAAAAAGTTCTCCACCATGGACTACACGATGGCCAACTGCATATATATCATCTATACTTTCAATTACTCCATGTTCTTTATCCATAAGGGTAGTTAAAATTACTTCCATTGCCTCCTTATGAGTAGGCATTTTTACATCTTCGTTCTTTTCATACGAATCTCTTACATTTTTATAAATTATGTTAGATTTATCGTACCCTATCATGTCAGCCCTTCCTTTAGCTAACACCTTTTTTTTCTCCATATCAATAAATTGGAACTTAATTGTTGAACTTCCACAGTTAATTACTAAAATTTTCATTATTTTTCCTCCTTTTTATTTATTTGTTCAGCTTGAATACATGTTATAGCAGCAACCCCTATTATATCTTCAACACTACACCCTCTGGATAAATCATTTACAGGTTTTGCCATACCTTGAGTTATTGGTCCAAGTGCCAACATATCCCCAAACCTTTGAGCTGTTTTGTATGCAATATTTCCGGCCTCTAGACTTGGAAATATTAATATATTTGCCTTTCCCGCTACATTACTTTTACTTGCTTTAACTTTTGCAACATCTTCAATTATTGCAGCATCAAGTTGTAGTTCTCCATCAACATCATAAACCGGGTCAGTAGCCTTTACTGCCTCTACTGCATCTTTTATTCTTACTACAATATCAGAACTTGCACTGCCGTGTGTAGAATAAGAAATAAATGCAACCTTGGGTTTAATATTACTAAAGCTTTCAAATGATTTTACAGAACAGTTACATATATCAACAAATTGTTCTGTAGTTGGCAATTCGATAAGGCCACAATCCGAAAATACAAATAACCCATCTGCTCCAAGACATTTATTTTCAGTTTGCATTAGGAAAAAAGTAGAAACATATTTTATTCCTTTTTGCATCTTAATAATTTGAAGGGCAGGTCTTAAAGTATCCGCCGTAGAATGACAAGCACCACAAACCATACCATCAGCATCGTCTTGTTTTACCATCATAGTGGCAAAATAGATGTTATCAAGCATATACTTTTTTGCATCTTCTAGTGCAATGCCCTTATTTTTTCTAAGCTCATAAAATTTATTTACATATTCATCATATTTGTCATCTTCACTTGGAGAGACAATACATATGCTCGATATATCTATTTTATTGTTCTTTGCTTTTCTTATTATGTCATTTTTATTTCCAACCAATATAACATCACATATTTTTTCTTTTGATAAATATGAAGAGGCCTGTAGAATTCTGATATCATTTCCCTCTGGCATAACTATCTTTTTTCTTTTTTCTTTTGCAAGTTTTATTATATCTTCTAATATATTTTGTGCCATACATCACACTCCTAAAAATCAATTTTATTTTATCACACGCTTTACTAATAGTCAATTTTAAAAATAGAAAAAATAGAATGTATAATCTATAAGTTATACATTCTATTCTAATAAATTTTATAGTTTTATATTAAGAAAATCTTTTTTTGTTAACTATTATATTAATTATTACATATCCTAAAATACTTACAACTGATACTATAATTATTATAATTCCATCAGTACTTATAAATCCACCTGTTTGAGGTAATTTAAAAGGAGTATTTTCTATTTTTACATCAGCTACTTCCTTTCCTTTTGCAACAATAAATTCATGCTCTGTTGTATCAAAGTGGAATCTTGTAGGAGCTGACACTTCTCTATAATAGTAAGTTCCAACATATAAAATTATTTTTTTACCATCTTTATCAACTAAATTATCAGTAGTTGCTACACCATCAAGATCTGTTGAAATACTGCCGATTACATTTTTATCCGAATCCAATATTTCAAATACAACACCTTGTATTGCAGTTCCATTTTCAGAATTTGTCTTTAATATTTTAAGACCACCTGTTACTCTATTATTTACTACTTCTTTTGTTACCATTTGACCTTTTTCTTCAACTTCAAATGCAACCTTATCTGTAGTTATATAGATATTATCAGGAACTTCTTTTTCAACGAAATAATATTTTCCTTTATATAGTTGATTTGTAATAGCAATACCTTGTTCATCTGTTACTATAGTTGTTGTAGGTATTAATCCACCTTCTTTATAAATGTCAAATTTAACACCTGCTATTGGAGTTCCAGCGTCATCTTTTTTAGTAATTTTTATTCCGCCTTTTATTCTCTCATTTATTATTTCTTTAGAAATTTCTGCTATTTGTCCATCATCTGTAAGTTCAACTGTTATATCTTTTGAAAGTGGAATATATAAATCAGGAGTATAAGTTTCTCTTACATAATATGTTCCTACTCTATATTTTTTAGAAATTGCTTCACCATTTTCATCTACTGTTAAAGATTCTAAGACATTTTTATTGCTATCTAAAATATCAAATTTAGCACCAGCTACTATATTTCCACCGTCATCTCTTTTTATAAGTTTTATTTGTGCTTTTTTGAATTTATTTTCTATAGTCAAATTAATTTCTTTTTCTTTATCAGTTATTTCAAATTCATGTTTTGTTTTATCTAGTATAGCTCCCTTTGGTGCAACTTTTTCAATTACATAGTATTTTCCATTTTTAAGTTCCTTAGAAGTTCCAACACCTTTGTTTGAGAATTTGGATATAGTGTCCACTAATTTTTCTTTACCATTATCTTCTATTCTGTATACTTCAAAAACAGCGTCCGTTATTGGTTCTTTAGTTTCACTATCAACTTTATTTATTATTACTTTGCCTTTATCATAATAGTTAGTAATTTTCTTTTCTACGACCTCTTTATCTTTATTTATGCTTACCTTAAATGAATTTTGAAGTAACTTATATCCACTTGGAACTTCTGTTTCCCTTAGAGTATAAGTGCCTTTTTTAAGCTTGCAAGACAATGCAATTCCATCTTTATCTGTAGTAATTACATCAACAATTTCTCCGTTTTTATCTTCAACTTGGAATTGTGCCCCCTCTAGAGCTTTACCTTCTTCATCTACTTTTACAATTTTTATTGTTCCAAGTATTGGTCTATTTGTTATAGTTGCAGTATAAACAGGATTTGTTTTATAATTAAGTGTTACAGCTGTTGGTTTTTCATCACCAGTAGATATATACCCCTCAAGTGTGCTTAGTTCTTTATAATAATATGTCTTTTCCTCAAGATGATCAAATATAGCGTATCCACTAGAATTTGTTGTAGCTTCTGCCACTTTATGTTTGCATTCCTCATCAGTATATAAACCAAATTTTACACCTTTTAATGGTTCAGGATCAGGTTTTTTATGTCCAGAAAGGCTTACCTTCTTTGGTTTTGTGCTTAATATTTTTCCATCTTTATCAATTAAAGTTTCAGATACTTGTTGTATTATAAAGTCATAGTCAACGGGTTCTTCTAGTTTTAATATTTTTATTCCTAAATCTATAGTTTCATTTTCAACTTTATATAGTACTGTTACTTCTTTGTTTGGATTGTTTGGATCTTCTTTTAGTACTATTTTTGAATTTTTACTGCTTAGTACTACATTTGCTGGTCCTGAAGTTTCTTTAACATAGTAAGTACCATATTTAAGTGTTGTTGATGCTTTTCCATTTTTATCAGTTTTAAGAGTTGTAACAACGTCTTTCTTATTAGAAGCAAATACAGTAAATACTATTCCTTCAAGAGGTTTGCCAGTTCCTTTTTCTACTTTTTCTATATTTAGTACTCCTTTTGAGTAATCATTTTTAACTTCTACTTTTACTGATCTATTTTTTGAAGTTATTTCGAAAGTTTTTATTTTAGAATCAATCTTTACACCAGTTGGTACAGATACTTCTTTATATGCATATTTTCCATTTTTAAGATTTGCGGCATTGGCTTTACCAGCTGCATTAGTTGTAAGCTCACAAACTTTTTGAAGATTAGAATCAACAGTACCTTTTGAACTATCTTTTAATATATATAATTGGAATTTTACACCCTTTAGTGGAACTTTTTTTTCATTTTCTAATATATACTTAAACACTTCAAAACTTCCATCAAGTCCAGGATTTGTAGCTTTTCCAAGGTTTATAGTTTTCATGTCATTATCTTTTGTTATACTAAAGTTCATTAATATATCATTATTTTTTTTCATATAAGAAGTATTAACAGCAGTTTCTCTTAAATAGTAATTGCCTTTTTCTAAATATTCAGATGTTGCCATTCCATTTTTATCAGTTTTCATAGTAGCTACTTTTTCTTTGGTTATAGCATTATATATAGTAAATTCCGCATCTCCTTCTCCAACATTTTCTTCTCTTTTGAAAAATCCAGTATATTCTACCACTTTTTGTAATGTAACTCTTCCTCTTATAAGATGATTTTTAACAGTTTTAGATTCATTAGAAGACTCTACTTTTATTTCGATAAAATCACTCTGGGTAATTAAATAATCAGAAGGAGCTTCTATTTCTTTTATATAATAAGTCCCATACTCTAAACCAGTCACTGTAACTGTACCAGTTTTATCTGTTTTAACCTCTTTTATTAGTTTTTTATTTTTATCATAAACTCCAAATTTTGCTCCTTCAACTGGAAGGTTCTTATGGTCATCTTGTTTTATTATAGTTATAGATCCTTTTAAGCTCCATGTATATTTAACTGTTTTTTCAGCAGTATTTGTATCTACAACTGCCATACCAAATTTTTGACGTTCAGTTCCTTTTTGTTCATATGCTGCAAACATATAGGTTTGTATTCCAGGTATTTTTAAAGTAAAACTTATATTTTTATTAGTATACGTATTATAATTTAATTTTAAATAGAATTCTTGTCCATATGCTACAGTATTTAAAGCTGTTCCATTTGATGATACTACTAAAACCTTTCCTTTATCATTAGTAGATATATTCATACTAGCTTTTTCTTTTGTTCCTTTAAGTGCATGTGTAGCCTTATATGGTCCTACAAGTAAATATCCTCCTTTGGCTACGCTTTTTACTTTTGATGTATCAACTTTTATTGATATATCCCATGAATTAACATATTTTGTTTTATCAAATTTTTTAGCTGCTGCAAGTATCTTATTTGCTGTTGCTTTAATAGCAGCCCATTCAGTATCTGTTGTTTTTTTTGCGTCCTGTCTTATATATTGGTCTTGTTGTTTTATTCTATCTAAACTACTAAGTCTTGCGCCACTTGTAACACTCCAAAGTGCAACTTGTGTTGCTGACATTGCGATATCTCCGCTTACCCCTTGTAAGTTATATGGATAACCATTTAATAGTACACCTTTTTCAATATCTGTTAGTTTACGTGCAATTGTAAGGTTTGCACCATCTTCAGGTAGTGCAGCAAGATAGTCAAGACAATATGCTTGTTTTCCACCAATTTTAGCTGGATAATAAATAACTATACCAGTATTTTTATTTATAGTTGTCCCATTCTCAGGAGTTGCAACATCATACCCTAGTTGTACTGGATTTCCTTTAGAAAGGGTTGCAGCATTTATATTAGAAAATAATACACAACTAAATAATGCTACTATTAAAAAACTAAAATATTTTATTACTTTTTTATTCATATATTATTTCCTCCTATAAACTTTTCTCGTCCACAAGTTCGCCTTTTACAACAACCCTAGAACGTCCCATATTAGTACATGTAACAAGTGTAATTTCTTTTTTCTTAGAAGCAGCTAACACTTCAACCTCTGTTGGAGTTATTACATTCTTAGAAGTCACTTGGTACACATATTCTTTTGTTTTTGTTATTATTCTAACCTTATCTCCAACTTCTACTTTATGTAAATTTTTAAATAATTCCGTATATATATTATTGTGTGCTGCTATAGCAAAATTTCCTATTTCACCAGGCATAACACTAGTATCAAATTTACCTACGTAGTACTTTAGAGTTTCATCATCTGTCCCCTCATATATTTGTCCTCTAAGTGAAACAGAAGGAATATCAACTACCCCAATAGCTCCACCTGCCACAACTATATTATCATCTTTAGTATCTCCGCCCAACATAGTTTTTAAGAAACTATTTTCTTTTAACTCTGTATTTACAGTAGAACTATCTTTAGATTCTTCTATTGCTGTACTTACAATAGTTAGTTGTTCCATTTCTTGAGCTTTTAGTATATTTTTGCAGTTTATTATCAAAGCGGACATTACGGTAATAAACAATGCTAAAAATACTATATGGCTAAACTTAATTTTCATACAACTTCCCCTTTTCTATTAATATATATATTAAAAGTTGTTCTCAAAATAATTCACATAAATAGGTTTGAAATTAATTCAAGATTTTAACTTATTTAATAATATCATATTTAATTATTTTTTCAATTT
>HF996708.1:0-9276 GCA_000433335.1 Clostridium sp. CAG:1219
ATTATATTTTATGTTATAATATATATGTAGTATGTTTATGGGGGTGTATTAGGTTTCGACAACTTTCTAAACATTAAAATAGCGAGTAGTGGATTCTCGTTGGCCACTATAAAAACGAGAAAATTAAAATAAACGCAGACAGAGAAGTTTGTCTTGCTGCTTAATTTATAGCGGCATGTTCTGTTAGATTGTGCTAAAAGGTTTAACAAGAGCATCGATTATTTTAGCATAACAAATCTATTTTTGATTGCAAAATAGAGGGTACTTTAGCAATCCTTTTATCTACACGTTTTGTAAATGTTATAGGTAAATAAAAGTATTAAAACATTTACTGCACTCGGAGAAATTTTAATGTAAGGGATTTTGGACGTGGGTTCGACTCCCACCACCTCCACCAAATTTTAAGGGGAATATATGGCAACAAATACAGTATTTTTTTGTAAAGAATGTGGATATGAGTCTGCAGCTTGGATGGGAAAGTGTCCATCATGTAATAGCTGGAATAGTTTTGTAGAAGAGAAAATAAATAAAAAAACTTCAAAATCTTCTAGTATAGCCAAAGGTTTTGCAAGCACTTTTTCTAAAGACTCGGAAATAAAAAAATTAAATAGTATAGTAGTGTCAAAAGAAGTAAGAATAGATACAGGATATGATGAATTAAATAGAGTACTTGGCTCAGGGCTAGTACTTGGGTCTTTAACTTTACTTGGCGGAGAACCAGGAATTGGAAAATCAACTCTTGTTATGCAAATATGTAATAATTTAAGCAAACATGGAAATGTATTGTATATATCTGGTGAAGAATCAGAAACACAAATTAAATTAAGAGCTGATAGATTAGGCGTAAAATCAGACAATATATTGTTTCTTAGTGAAACTTCTATTTCTAAAATTGAAGAGAAGGTCGAGGAAAGTTCACCAAAATTTTGTATAGTTGATTCTATCCAAACAATGATAGATGAGGAAATATCATCTGTTTCTGGAAGTATATCACAAGTAAAAGAAGTAACAGCAAGACTTATGTATATGGCTAAAAGAAACAATATAACAATAATTTTAATTGGACATGTAACAAAAGATGGAGTAATAGCAGGACCAAGAATACTTGAACATATGGTAGATTCTGTTTTATATATTGAAGGTGAAAGATTTTCTTCACATAGAATTGTAAGAACAGTTAAAAATAGATTTGGTTCAACTAATGAGATAGGTGTATTTGAAATGAAAGATACAGGTCTTGTAGAGGTTAAGAATCTTTCAGAAGTATTTTTAAGCGATACTATAAATGATTTGCCAGGTACAGCTATTGTGGCAACTTTAGAGGGAAACTCTACTATTCTTTTAGAGGTACAGGCATTGACTTCTACTTCGTATTATAATAATCCAAGAAGGGTAGCAACTGGGGTAGATTTAAATAGACTTAATATGATACTTGCAGTACTTGAGAAAAAATGTGGAATAAATATTGGCGCTAAGGATGTATATGTAAGTTTAATAGGCGGAATAAAAATAGATGAACCTGCAATAGATCTTGGAGTGGCAATGGCAATTATTTCTAATGTAAAAAATAGAGTAATTGATAATAAGACGGTATATATTGGAGAAATTGGTTTGACAGGACAAATAAGAAGTGTTTTAAATGCTGAAAAAAGAATTAAAGAGATTAGCAAAATGGGATTTAAAAAAGTTGTATTAAATAAAAAACAAGCAAATTTATTAAAAGGAAATAAAGATATAAACAATATAGAAATTATTGGAATTGACACTCTAGAAGAGGCATGTAAGATATAGTGGTGGTGATTTTAAAATGAGAAATGAAGAAATATTAGAAATATTAAAATGTTTGGCACCAGGAACAGTTTTAAGAGAAGGACTAGATAATATATTAAAGGCTAAAACAGGTGCTCTAATAGCAGTCCTAAATTCTGAAGAACTTTCTAAAATAATAGATGGTGGATTTAATATAAATGAAGATTTTACTCCGGCAGCTATTTATGAGCTTGCTAAGATGGATGGCGCTATAATATTAAGTCAAGATATGAAAAAAATACTTATGGCAAATGTTCAGCTTGTGCCAGATCATAAGATAAAGACATCAGAAACTGGAACAAGGCACAGAACGGCCGAAAGAACTGCTAAACAAACTGGGGCTCTTATAATATGCATTTCTCAAAGGAGAGGAATAATAACAGTATTTAAGGGAGATTTTAGATATGTTATAAATGATACATCTGCTGTAATCTTAAGAGCAAATCAAACGATAGAAGCTCTTGAAAAATATAGAGTAGTGTGTGATAATATGTTAAATATATTATCAGAGCATGAATTTGATGATATAGTTTCCCTTGAAACAGTTGCTAATTCTATATATAGGGCTGAAATGATTATGAGAATGGAAACGGAGGTAATAAAAAATATAATAGAGCTTGGGGATGAAGGAAGATTAGTTAACATGCAATTTGAGGAATTAATTGCGAATGTAGAAAAAGAAGAGCTTTTGATAATACGCGATTATATGAACTTTAAAAAGAGAAGTAACAAAACACCTGAATCTATTTTGTCAGAAATTAGGGCTTTAGACAAAAAGGATCTAATAATAGCAGAAAAAATAGCAAAATTACTAGGATATGATGTTAGCGTAGATAATAATGGAATTGATCAAAATGTATCACCTAAAGGGTATAGAATTTTAAGTAAAGTTCCAAAAATGCCACAATCAATAGTCGATAAAATCGTAGAAACATATGGCTCTTTGCAAGGCGCAATTTCAGCTTCTATAGAAGAACTTGATGACATAGAAGGAATTGGAGCAATAAGAGCAAAAATAATAAATCAATCTCTTAGAAGACTGCAAGAACAATATATTTTAAAAGGGTATAATATATAATTTTTTAAAAGTAAAGTTTCCTTAAAATTTTTATAAAAACTTTACTTTGTTTTAAAATTATGGTATAATTTATATGTAAGGTTGATAAGGTAGAAGGAGGAGTAACCATGTTTAATATAGGTGACAAAGTAGTATATCCAATGCATGGAGCAGGCACTATTGAGAAGATAGAGCAAAAGGAGATGCTTGGCAATTCTCAAGATTACTACATTATCAAAATGCCTGTTGGAGATATGAAACTTATGGTTCCAACAGATAAAGCAGAAAATATTGGCATAAGAGAAGTAGCAGATAAATCTGTAACAGATGGAGTGTTTGCCGTACTTCAAAAACCAAAAGATCCATATGTTCATGACGTAAATTGGTCTAAAAGATATAATGTAAATGCAGAGAGAATAAAGTCCGGAGATATTTTAGAAGTCGCTGAAGTCGTAAGGGAACTTTCACACAGACATATGGAAAGAGGACTTTCGATTGGCGAGAAAAAAATGCTTACAACAGCCAAAGATATACTTTTGAGTGAAATGGTATTATCTCAGAATGAATCTCATGACTTACTTGATAATAAGATTGAAGATACACTTAAAGTGTCTTATGAAATGGGCTGTCAACACCAAGATGATAATATAGAAAATTTATAATTTTAGTAGGAGCAATATGCTTCTACTTTTTTGTATAATTTATTGATTTTTAAACTCATTTATGTTATAATAATATTACTTGGTTATAATAAACAAGGACGAAAAAATTTTTTCTTAAGGAGGATTCATCATGTTTACTGATGAAATGAGAGAAGAAACTTTTGAATTTTTCTGTGATGATTGTGAGCTTGAATTGTATGAAAAACTGATCAATCAAAAAGAAACGGAAAAAGAAAAAATATCAAGGAGGTTAAAGAGGCAAAGAAAGATGGCCTCAAGAAAGAACGCCAACAGGGAAAAGAGAACGGAGGGGATATATATCCTTGGATATCTGGTAAAGAAGAGCTCTACAAAATCAGAACTGAAGGCTATAAGACATCGTCGTGACAGGAGAAAGTTAAATTCTAGGCTGAATGCTGAACTTGAATCAGCTTGATATAACCAATCTCTTTAAGAATAAGTACTTTGAATTTCAAAGTGCTTATTTTTTGGCTTTATTTAAGTATTATTGTTGACAAATTTTAATTGGTGTAGTATAATAGTAAAGTAAATTTACTTTACACTAAAGTGAGATGTTTTATATGGATGAAAATTTGGAATTGTCACTTCTATATGACATATATGGTTCTTTACTTACAAGCAAACAAAAAGATATATTTGAAGAATATTACTTGTATAATTTATCTTTAAGGGAGATTGCAGAAAATAAAAAGATTTCTTATCAAGCTGTTAGAGATAGCATAAATTCTAGTAAAGAATCACTTAGAAATTATGAATCAAATATAGGAATGCTTCAATTTAGAAGTAAACTTGAAAAATTCAAAAAAAATGTGGAGAAAAAAGACCAAATTCCAAGTAGTGTAAAGTGTGAATTAATTAATGAAATAAATAAGATAAGTGAGGTTGGTTAGCTAATGTTTGATAGTCTTTCAGATAAATTACAAAACATAGCAAAAAAAATAAAAGGTGAAACAAGAATTAATGAAAAAAGCCTAAAAGAGATGTTAAGAGAAATAAAATTAGCTCTATTAGAAGCCGATGTAAACTATATGGTAGTAAAAGACTTTATTAAAAATATAGAAACTAAAGCTTTAGGTGCTGATGTGCTTGACTCACTTACTCCAGGTCAACAAGTGGTAAAGATAGTAAAAGATGAACTTATTTCACTTTTAGGGGATGGTACTTCTAAATTAAATTTTGCTAAAAATCCTCCAACAATAATAATGCTTGTTGGTCTTCAAGGTAGTGGTAAAACAACACTTTGTGGAAAGTTAAGTAATTATTTAAGAAAAGAAAACAAAAAGCCTATGATGATTGCTTGTGATGTGTATAGACCTGCTGCTATAAAACAACTTGAAACTCTTGGAAAAAGTCTTAATATAGATGTATATAGTGAACTAGATAGCAAAGATGTTGTAGCTATAGCTAAAAATGGAATAAAAAAAGCAGAATCTAAACTTTGTGATGTAGTATTAATAGATACTGCAGGACGTCTTCAAATTGATGATGAACTTATGGGAGAACTTGTTAAACTTAAAAATGTAGTACATCCTCATGAGATAATGCTTGTAGTAGATGCTATGACAGGACAAGAGGCAGTAAATGTTGCCAATACATTTAATGAAAAAGTAGGAATTGATTCTATCACAATGTCAAAAATGGATTCAGATACACGTGGTGGTGCTGCACTTTCTGTAAAACACATAACAAATAAGCCAATAAAATTTGCTTCAGTAGGTGAAAAACTTTCAGAACTTGAAGTATTTCATCCTGACAGAGTAGCATCACGTATACTTGGTATGGGAGATGTACTTTCAATAATTGATAAGGCAGAAGAGGCATATGATGAAAAACAGGCAGTAGAATTAGAAAAGAAAATAAGAAAATCAGAGTTCACTCTTGATGATTATTTAGATCAAATGAAAAAAATTCGTAAAATGGGATCATTCAAACAAATACTTACAATGTTACCTGGTGTTCCAAAAGAAGTAAGAGATGCAGAAATCGATGAATCTAAAATTGACAAAATTAATGCAATAGTTACTTCTATGACAAAACAAGAAAGAAGGAATCCTAAAATTCTTAATGCTTCAAGAAGAATAAGAATTGCAAAAGGTAGTGGAAATGAAGTAAGTGATATAAATAGATTTATAAGTCAATTTGAACAGATGCAGAAGATGATGAAACAGATGATGAGTCAAAAAGGACTTGGTAAATTTAAAATACCAAATATGAAATAGTATGTAACTTTTTTTAAAAAGCTTATATAAAATTATGTTTTAAGGAGGTGACTTAAAAATGGTAAAAATTAGATTAAGAAGAGATGGAGCAAAAAAGAACCCATATTATACAATGGTAGTTGCAGATTCTAGATATCCAGCTGATGGAAGATTTATAGAAAAAGTTGGTACATATAATCCAATGGTAGAACCTGCAGTATTAAATGTAGATAAGGAAAAAGTATTAGATTGGATCAAAAAAGGCGCAAAACCAACTGATACAGCTTTAGCTTTAATAAAAAAAGCTGGAGTAGAAATCTAGGGAGGAAAACTTATGTATAAAAACTTACTAGAATATATAGTAAAGAATCTTGTTGAAAATAAAGATGTAGTTACTATAGAGGAAATTAAGAATGATGAAAAATTAGTTCTTAAATTACATGTTGCAAAAAGTGATATGGGAAGAATAATTGGTAAAGAAGGTAGAATCATTAAATCAATTAGGGAAATCATATATGCTTATGCAATGAAAAACCATGAAAAGGTTATGGTTGATGTTGAGGAGATAAAATAGTACATGGAGTTTATCAAAATAGGAAATGTTGCAAATATACATGGTATAAAAGGTGAACTTAGTATTTATCCTTATACTGATGATATTGATAATTTTTGCAATTATAAGAAATTTTTTGTAGGAAGTGAAAAAAAAGAGTACAATGTTATAAGGCTTAGACCTCACAAAAACATTATACTAGCTGTTCTTGATGGTATAAAAAGAAGAGAAGAGGCAGAATTACTAAAAACAAAAGATGTATATATTAGCAAAGATGAATTAAAAAAGTTAGATGAAAATTCATATTATATTGATGATTTGATAGGATTAACAATAATAGACAATATTTCAAAAGAAGAAATTGGAAAAATAGTAAATGTAATTAAGTATCCTTCAAATGATGTTTATGAAGTAGAATTTAAAAATGAAACTTTTTATATTCCTGCAATATCAGAAGTAGTAAAAAAAATAGATTTAAAAGAATCTAGAGTATATGTGGAGTTATTGGAAGGATTAAGATGATAAAATTTATTATATTATCATTATTTCCTGAAATGTTTAATGAATTTATAAATGCTAGTGTTATTGGTAGGGCTGTAAAAAAAGGATTAGTTCAAATAAAAGTTATTAATTTTAGAGAATTTTCAGAAGATAAACATAGAAGAGTTGACTTTCCACCATATGGCGGAGGTAGTGGTATGGTTATTTCGCCACTTCCACTTATGAGGGCAATAGAATACTCAAAAGAAATCTTAAAAGGTGAAAAGAAAATAAAAATAATATATCTTTCTCCAAGAGGAAGACTACTTAATTATGAATTATCTAAAAGTATTGCTGAATCTAATTGTAACTACATTTTAATTTGTGGACATTATGAAGGAATAGATGAGAGAATAATAGAAAAGTATAATGTTGAGGAAATATCTATTGGAGACTATGTATTAACAGGTGGTGAGCTTGCCTCCCAAGTGCTTTGTGATAGCATAATAAGACTTATACCAGGAGCGATTGACGAGGGATCTTTAGTAGAAGAATCTCATACAAATAATCTTTTAGAGTATCCGCAATATACTAAACCAGACAATTTTTGTGGTATGGTTGTTCCAGAAATATTAAAATCTGGGAATCATGAAAAAATAAAAGAATATAGAAAACAGGAATCTATTAGAATTACTAAAAAATATAGACCTGATTTGCTAAATAATAAGTAAAAGGAGGGAAAAAAATGGACATTATAAAAGCTATAGAAAAAGAATATTCTAAAGAAAACGTAGGTGACTTTAATATAGGTGATACAGTAAATGTATCTGTTAAAATAAAAGAAGGAAATAGAGAAAGAATTCAAGTATTTACAGGTACAGTTATAAAACGTCAAAATGCTGGACTTAATGAAACTTTCACAGTAAGAAAAATATCTAACGATGTTGGTGTTGAAAGAACATTCCCAGTTCATTCACCAAAAATAGAAAAAATTGAAGTTACAAGACGTGGTGACGTTAGACGTGCTAAACTTTACTATCTAAGAGATAGAATAGGTAAAGCAGCTAAGACTAAAGAAAAGAAAGACTAATTTTATTAAAGAACTAAATCAATTATATGTGTTGATTTAGTCTTTTTTTATGTTAATATTTAGTTATCTTTGAAAATGGGGGGAGAAGTATGTTTACAATTTATATTAGAACTTTTAATAATAAGTCTTATATCACTTATTATTGGTGCTGTAATAGGAGCTCTTATAAGCGTTCCTGTATCTAATGGATTGCTTAAAAATGAAATCTCATCATCTCAAAGTCAGAACAATAGTGTTATGGAAAATTTTGGCGCTAGAGATTTTAATAATATGAATGGAAAAAATTTTAATGGAGTTTTACAAGTACAGGAATTTGATAGCATAAATGCGGTTGTCGATCTAAGAGTTTTAGCTGAACTGCTTGGAGTTGGACTTTTACTTACACTTGTAAGTTCCTTTTCATCAATTTTTAGTATTCAAAGATTTTCACCGCTTACAATTTTAAAGGAGAGATCATAATGGAAAAAGATATTGTTTTAAATGTTAATAATTTGTCGTATAGATATGATGATGCACCAAAAGATGAATATGTCTTAAAAAATTTAAATTATGAATTTGAATGTGGAGTAGTTTATGCAATAAAGGGAAAAAGTGGTAGTGGTAAAACTACATTACTTTCTCTTATAAGTGGACTTGAGAAAAAGTACGAAGGATCTATTAAGTTTTGTAATACTGAACTTAAAGATATAAATTTGGATGATTATAGAAGTAAAGATATAGGAATTGTATTTCAAAGTTATAATTTACTACCCCATTTAACAGCTATAGAAAATATAATTTTATCTATGGATATAAGTGGTCAAAAATATGAAAATAAGAGAAAAAAAGCAGAAGAGTTAATAAAAAGTGTAGGAATTTCTTCTGATAAAAGAGATAGAAGAGTATTAAAGTTATCTGGTGGAACAACAAAGAGTAGCTATTGCAAGAAGTCTTTCATATAATCCAAAGATAATTTTAGCTGATGAACCTACGGGAAATTTAGATAAGGATACAGAAAATGAGATATTAAAAATATTTAAAAAATTAGCCAGAAAGGAAAATAAATGTATTATCATCGTTACACATTCTGATAATGTTTGTAATCAATCAGACGTTATATATGAGCTAAAAAAATGAATAATGATAAAATTTCAAAAGCTAGTAAATAAAATATATAAAAAAATGCAGATTTTTTATTTTAAATCTGCATTTTTTTATTATATATGTTATAATCTTATAAAGAATTTATTGGAGGATGATTACATGGATGATAGAAAAATTATAAAATTGATTTTTTGGATTTTTTTTATAATTGGTACTATAACACTTATTGTAGGTACAGCCATAGCTGTTAAGATTCTTAATTATAAAGATAAAGTTGAAGTGACAGGTATAATAGATACAATTTTACCACAAGGGGAGGGAGA
>HF996708.1:9309-11790 GCA_000433335.1 Clostridium sp. CAG:1219
TTCCTATATTGTAGATGGAAAGGAATATATATCTAAGTTGAATGGATATTCTTCAAGTTTTTACGAGGGAAAAGAAATAAAGATATATTATGATAAAAATGATCCAAATAAAATAGGTACAAAAACGCTTGATTCATTAGTTTTTATTGCACCGGGAATAGGCCTTATATTTTTCTTAATAGGTGGTATAGGATTGTTGGTTCCAATTATGAAAGGTAAGAAAAATGAACGTTTAAAGAAAAATGGAACTTTGGTTTATGCAAATTATGTTGAAACTGTATATAATATGGTGTATTCTGTAAATGGATCACATCCATACAATATTATTTGTGAATGGAATAACTCAGTTGATGGTAAAAAGTATTTGTTAAGAAGCGGAAATCTTTGGGTTGATCCAACAAGAACAATAGAAGAAAAACAAATTAAAGAATTTCCAGTATATATTAATTTAAATAATAAAAAGAAATATTTTATAGATACTACAATTATAACTGGTGATATTGTAGATTTAAGATAAAATGTGAATTTGAAGGAGAAAAGTGAATAAACAAGAAGTATATAATTTTATAAAATCTAAAAATATATGGCATGAAATAACAGAACATGAAGCGGTGTTTAATATGGATGAACTATCTAAAATTGAAGTACCTTATAATGATTGTGATGCAAAAAACTTATTTGTGCGTGATGATAAAAAAGAAAATTATTATTTAATAACTGTTAAAGGGAATAAGAGGGTAGACTTAAAAGAATTTAGAAAAAGGTATGATGTGAGACCTATTAGTTTTGCCTCAGCAGAAGATTTAATGAAATATTTAAATCTTATTCCAGGCTCTGTTAGTCCACTTGGATTATTAAATGATAAGGAAAGAAAAGTAAAATTTTACTTAGACGATAGCTTTTTTAAAGATGACAAAATAATTGGAATTCATCCAAATGACAATACCGCTACTGTATGGCTTAAGGTAGATGATTTGATAAATATTATTAATGAACATGGAAGTAAGATTGAAATTATAAATATTTAATAAAAAATGGAGGAAGCAAATTGAATATAAGATTAGAAGAAGAAAAGGATTATTTTGAAGTAGAAAATTTAACAAGAGAAGCTTTTTGGAATGTTTATAGACCTGGGTGTTTTGAGCATTTAGTAATTCATAATTTAAGAAGGGAAAAGTGTTTTGTTAAAGATTTAGACTTTGTAATCGAACTTGACGGAAAAATAATTGCAAACATAGTATATGCTAAGGCAAATTTGAAACTAAAAAATGGAAAAGAAAGGGAAGTTCTAATATTTGGGCCAGTAAGCGTGTTGCCAGAGTATCAGAAAAAAGGATATGGAGAAAAATTAATTAAATTTACTATGAACAGAGCAAAAGAAATGGGATTTAATGAAATACTTATAACAGGAAACCCGAATTATTATAAAAAATATGGATTTGAAAGTGCTTCAAAATATAATATTTTTTATGAAGGTGTGCCTGAAGATAGTGAATTTCCATGCTTTATGATATGCATATTAAATAAAGAAAAATACGATATTTTAGGAGGAATTTACAGTGATCCAAAATGCTATGATATAGATGAGGCGAAATTAGAAGAATTTGATAAAAAATTTCCTCATAAAATAAAAGAAAAAAGAGCAGGACAATTGCAGTTATAAGAAGGTGGTAAATATAGATTATTGGGTAATTTGGTTTATTATTATACTTTTATTTTGTATAATAATACCAAGAAGAAATAAATTTTATTTTGATATAGTTAAAAGAAAGAAAAGAGGGGAGAGAAGAAATATGCCAAATGAAATGATGAAAGAATTTATAGGAAAAGTATGTACCATAACACTATTTAATGAATCTTTTGGGATTGTTGGAAAAATTGTGTCAACTGAAAGCAATTGGGTAAAAGTTTCAGAAAAAAATACTTATAGAATAATAAATGGTGATATGATTAGAGATATAAAAATAATGCCAGAAAAATATCAGAAAGATTAACAATTATATAATAGGAAGGAAAAAAGTATGAGACAACCTTATCAAACTTTAACTATTTTATATAGAAAAGCTGGAGAAAAAGTGTCATATTGTGTATTTTTGAGGAATTCTCATCATATATGGCAGTTTATATCTGGTGGTGGAGAAGAAGGCGAGAATTTAGTAGACACGGTTATAAGAGAAATAAAAGAAGAAACATCACTTATAGTAAATAAAGCAGGAATAATAAAACTTGATACCCAGACTAGTATCCCAGTTATAAATGTAACTGGGCAATATACTTGGGGAGAGGATGTGTATGTTATACCTGAATATACCTTTGCAGTAAATGTAAAGGTGGATAATATTAAACTTTCTGATGAGCATAAAGAATATAGGTGGACTGAATTTGAAGAAGCCATGAAATTATTAAAATTTGATAGTAATAAAACAGCATTGATAGAGCTAAATGAAAAATTAAAAAGAGGAAGTATATAGTTTTATGTTA
>HF996709.1:0-5335 GCA_000433335.1 Clostridium sp. CAG:1219
ATTTCTTATAAAAAAATGTTTAATGTAGATGACAAAAAAGTAAGTAGTGCACTTAGTGCAAAAATAGATCTTGAGATTGTTAAGTATTTTTCTTCTAAATTTGGGCAAATATTAAAAAATGGTGGAATAAGTACTGAAAATATAAGAAAGATCTTAGTAGACAATGTTGATGAAAAAAAAGTAAGAAAATCTAAGATGAAATTCGGACTTGTAACTGTATGTTTGTCTGATAAGGAGGTAAAACAAGTCTTTATAGATGAAATACCAAAAGGTGAGTTAATAGATTATCTTATGGCAACGTCATCTCTTCCAGTATTTAAAAGAGCAAAAATAGATAATAAAAGTTATTTAGATGGTGGAGTGTATGATAACTGTCCTGTAGAAATGTTGGAAAAAAAAGGTATAAAGAATGTAATAGCAATAAGAAATTACAAGAGAATGAGGATTAGAAACTATAAAAATATAATTAAGAAAAATGATATAAATCTTTATATGGTAGAGCCAGTTGATAATTTGCCTGGAATATTAAAATTTGATTCCAAAAATACTAACGAGCTGTTAAGACTTGGGTACTTTGATGGGATAAAGTTTGCAAAGAAATTAGATGGAATTAGATATTACGTAAATAGCCAAGAAGAAAAAAAATTTGTCCATATGTTAGTGGACTATGATATTGATGAAATGGCTAAAATAGCAAAGGGACTAGATTTTGAATTTTCAAGTTATGATAACTTGAGGAAGATATTTTTAGAAGAAATGTTAAATGCATTAGTTTCAAAAACTCTTGTAAAGGAAGCTGCCACATATAAAGAGGCAGTGTATGCATTAATAGAACACGTAGCTAAAAAGGAGAATGTAGAAAAATACAAAATATATGATTTTAATGGTTTTTTAGATATAGTAAAATCTAAGATAACTTTAAGAGGAAAAACTAAGCAAGAACAAGCAATATATAGATTTGTTAAATATTTAAAGTATACTGATTAATTGAATAAAAAAGCACTTCCGGAATATAAATATATAAGTATTATATTAGGAGGTGTTTTTTTGAAATACTTTGTTATAGGTGAAGACAAAAGAAGCAAGGAAATAAGAAAAATGTTTGAAGTACAAAATAGTATTGCATTAAAATATTATGAGGCAGATGTTATTGTGACTACAATTCCATTTACAAGAGATGGAACAAATATAACTGGAACTGAATTTAAAATAGAAGAACTTATAACGTTTTTGTCAGAGAGGAAAAAAATATTAATTTCTGGGAGTATCCCGTTAAATATTAGAGATATTCTAAGAGAAAAAGGAGTAGAATATTATGATGTTATGCAATCTGATAAACTTGCAATAAAAAATGCAATTCCAACAGCAGAAGGAGCAATTTTAGAAGCAATTGAAAATAGTGAAAAAACTCTTTATTCATCTAATATTTTAATTTTAGGATATGGAAAAATAGGAAAGGCACTTGCCAAAAGACTTGAGGGATTTGGAGCCAATATTTATATAGAAGCTAGGAAAAGTTCGGATATTGCGTATATAAGTTGTCAAAATTATCAGGCAGTTAAATTAGAGGAACTGGGAAAATATTTACCAAAATTTGATTATATATTTAATACTGTTCCGCATATTTTATTAAATAAAGAAAGATTAGACATATTAAAAAAAGATGTCCTAATTGTTGATCTTGCATCAGTTCCAGGCGGAGTTGACTTTACTGCAGCAAAAGAACTGGGACTAAATGTTGTTTGGGCATTGTCGCTTCCATCTAAATGTGCACCAAAGTCTGCTGCAAGATACTTAAAAGAAGAAATAGAAAGTATATTTAGATAAAGATAAAAATAATGTCGTATATAATATTTAAATTTAATAACCAATATAGAGTGTAGGTGCCTGTACTTACACTTTTTTTATTAATTTAAAATCTTTTATGGTACTACTTGAAAAAATATCAAGTTTAGAATAAAATAATATTGTAATTAAAACAAAAGAATAAAGAGAGGTAAATATATGAAGATAACTTTTTTTGGCGCAGCAAGAACTGTAACAGGTTCTTGTCATATGGTAGAAACAAGTACGAAAAAATTTTTAGTTGATTGTGGACTTTTTCAAGGAAGTCTAACAGATCAAATGTTAAATTATGAGGATTTTCCCTTTAATATTAAGGATATAGATTTTGTTATATTAACTCATGCTCATATAGATCATGCAGGAAGAATACCAAAATTATATAAACAGGGATTTGCGGGGCCTATTTATGCTACAAATGCAACAGTAGACCTTTGCAGAATAATGTTGCCAGATAGTGGTCACATACAAGAAAAAGAAATAGAGTGGGTAAATAAGAAAAGAAAAAGAGCTGGAAAAGCACCTAGTGAACCTATATATACGGCTCAAGATGCAATTGACTCATTAAAAATATTTAAAGGAATAGATTATAATGAGACTATACAAATTGATGATAGAATATCATTTAAATTAGTAGATGCAGGACATATGCTAGGATCTAGTATAGTAGAACTTGATATTTATGAAGATGGCAAAAACGAACATGTAGTATTTACCGGAGATCTTGGAAATTTAAATATGCCAATAATCAACGATCCTACATATATAAAAAAGGCCGATCACTTAATAATAGAATCAACTTATGGCAATAGACTCCATGCAAAAATGGAAGACCAATCAGCAGAATTTATAGAAATATTACTAAACACGATACAAAGAGGTGGTAATGTTATAATACCATCATTTGCTGTTGGAAGAACACAAGAAATACTTTATGAAATTAATAAATATGCAGCTATGAAGGGAATAGGAAATAAAATAAATAAAATTCCTGTATACGTAGATAGTCCACTTGCAGTAAATGCTACAGAAGTATTTAAAGAAAATCCAGAATACTATGATGAGGATGCACTAAGGTATTTACTAAAAGGTGATAATCCGCTTGATTTTGAAAATTTACATTTTGTAACTACTTCTGAAGAATCAAAAGCATTAAATGAAGATCTAACACCAAAGGTTATTATATCAGCTTCAGGAATGTGTGAGGTAGGTAGAATAAAACATCATTTAAAACACAATTTATATAGGCCAGAATGTACTGTGCTTTTCGTTGGATTCCAGGCAGAAGGTACTCTAGGAAGAAGAATAATGTCAGGTGAAAAACTAGTTAAAATATTTGGCGAGGAAATAGCAGTTAATGCAGAAATTAGAACACTTGATGCATTTTCTGGACATGCAGATAAATATGGTCTTATGACATGGATTGACAAAATAGAGGATAAACCTTCTAATATATTTATAGTACATGGAGAATATTCATCACAGCAAGCATTTAAAGATTCTATAGAAGATAAATTTGGAATAAAGTGCGCTATACCAGCTTATGGAGAAACATTTGAAATAGATGGTACAATAGATAAATCATCAGTATCATATAAATCTGTTAGATTTGATGTACTTGAACTTTTATCATTCTTAAAAGAGGACGTCGATAATATGACTAATGTGGTAAAGACAGGATTAAAACATGGAACTACCGACACAGAACTGCATGATCTTGTTGAGAAATTAAATAAAGTAAAAAATGATTTACAAGATATAAAAAATATGCGTTAGAATAAGGAGATAATATTTAAAATGGCAAAAAGAGAAGATATTAAAATTGTTTTTATGGGTACACCAGAATTTGCAAAAAGTTCTTTAGAAAAGTTATACACTTCAGGTTATAATGTAGTAGCCTGCTTTACAAATCCTGACAAACCTTCAGGAAGAGGAATGCATCTTACTATGTCGCACGTTAAGGAGTATGCTGTATCTAAAAATATACCAGTGTATCAACCAGTAAAACTAAGAAATAATGAGGAAGTAATTAAGGTTTTAAAAGATATAGATCCGGATATCATAGTAGTTGTTGCATATGGAAAAATATTACCAGAAGAAATTTTAAATATACCACGCTATGGATGTGTAAATGTCCATGGCTCTCTGCTTCCAAAATATAGGGGGGCAGCGCCAATTCAGTGGGCGATAATAAATGGAGAAAAAATAACTGGTATTACTACAATGTTTATGGATAAAGGTATGGATACAGGCGATATGCTTTTAAAAGAAGAAGTAGAGATTCTAGATAGTGATAATTTAGAAATACTTTACAATAGATTAAAAGAAGTTGGGGCTAATCTACTTATAAAAACATTAGATGGAATAGTAGATGGTACAATAATAAGAGAAAAACAAGCAGAGGAAGGAACTATAGCACCACAAATTACCCGTGAAATGACAAAAATCGATTTTAATAAGAGTGCAAGAGAAATTGTAAATTTTGTAAGGGGAATAGGCCCTGCACTTGGAACTTTTATGGTTGATAATGATGGAAATACTTTCAAAGTATTTGATGTAAAAGCGTCTTCTATTCAGTCTAGTGGAAATATAGGGGAAATTGTGCTAATAAATAAAAAACAACTTGGAATAAAATGTAGAGAGGGTGTTATTGAAATATTAAGCATTCAAGCTCCAAATTCTAAAAGAATGGATATTGCTTCATTTCTTGCTGGTAATAAAATTAAGGGTAGCGAAAAATTTATTTAAATTAGAAAGTTTTCTAGTTTTTTAAGGAATTGAAAAATTGGAGAACTTTATTTTTTTTATAACGATTGTCCTCTTAGTGAGAGAATTGATAATATAATTATTCTTTGCTAAAAAATTAATATTTTTAATATATTACTTGACTATAAAACGAATGTTTAATATAATGTTCCTAAATTTTAATATAAGATAGGAGCTGATATAAAATGAATGAATTAGAAAAAAATCAAAGTTATAGCAATGAAACTTTTGAAGCAATCAAACATTTTGATGAAAATGGGAACGAATATTGGGAAGCAAGAGAACTAATGAAAATTTTAAAATACAACAAATGGGAAAATTTTGAAAAGGTAATAAATAAAGCCAAGGATGCTTGTAAAAATAGTAACATTAGCGTGATTGAACATTTTCCTGACGTCAGGAAGTTGTCAAAGCGAGCTAATAATGCAGAGGTATTAATAAAAGACTATAACCTAACTCGATATGCTTGTTATCTAATAGTGCAAAATGGTGATTCGAGAAAAAAAGTAATTGCTCTTGCACAAACATATTTTGCGATACAAACTAGAAAACAAGAAATTAGCGAAAGGGAATATAGTCTATTAACAGAAGATGAAAAAAGGTTTTACCAAAGAACTTTAACAAAAAAAGGCAATTATTATTTAAATAAAACTGCTAAAAATGCAGGAGTTAAAAACTTCGATAAATTCCATAATTCAGGATATAAAGGATTATATAATGGAGAAAC
>HF996709.1:5384-9537 GCA_000433335.1 Clostridium sp. CAG:1219
ATAGAGAAGATATTCTAGACAATATGGGAAGTGAAGAACTTGCAGCTAATTTGTTTCGTATTACACAGACAGAATCGAAACTAAAGAGGGAAAATATTTCTACAGAAAAAGATGCAAATAAGGCACATTATAACGTGGGAAGAAATATTAGAGAAGTAATTGAAAAAAATGGTGGAATCATGCCAGAGAATTTACCAACTCCTAAAAAAAGTTTAAAACAATTAGAAAAAGAAAGCAAGAATAGCTTGTTAAGTAATAAAGATTAATAAAGGTTAATGTGGTATCATAGGGATGTTTACCTAATTATTGCTTTTTTTGATTTTTTATAGTAGAATATTAGTGATTTAGGAAAGTGAATAAAATGGAAAAAATAAATATAAGTGACCTTACATATGATGAACTTTTAGAATATATAGAAAATATAGGAGAGAAAAAATTTCATGCAAAACAGATATTTAAGTGGATACATAGAGAAAATGTAGATAGTTTTGATGACATGACAGATATATCTAAAAGTTTAAGAGAAAAATTAAAAGGAAATACATATATAGAAAAACTCGAAGTGCTAACTTGTCAAAAGTCAAAAAAAGATGGAACGCAAAAATTCTTGATAAAACTTCCAGATAATAATGCTATAGAATCAGTTTTTATGGTATATAATCATGGTAATACTATCTGTGTTTCAACACAGGTGGGATGTAAAATGGGATGCAAATTTTGTGCTTCTACTAAAGAGGGGTTTGTAAGAAGTTTACTTGCATGTGAAATAGAGGGACAAATACATACGGTTGAAAAATATACTGGTCAAAAGATATCAAATGTTGTATATATGGGGATAGGTGAACCACTTGATAATTTTGATAATGTAGTTAAATCAATAAAGCTAATCAATGATCCAAATGGGCTTGGAATAGGAGCAAGACACATAAGCCTTTCTACTTGTGGTATAGTACCAAAAATATATGAACTTGCTAAAGAAAATATTCAATGTACACTTTCTATATCACTTCATGCAACTACTGATGAAAAAAGGCAAAAAACTATGCCAATTGCAAATAGATATAGCATAAAAGAACTAATAGAAGCATGTAGAGAATATACTAAAATTACAGGTAGGAGAATTAGCTTTGAATATGCTCTAATAGCAGGAGAAAATGATACGCATGAAGATGCCATGGAACTTGTTAAGCTTTTAAGAGGAATGATAGCACACGTTAATTTAATTCCTGTAAATGAAATTAAAAACGGAAAATATAAAAAATCTAATGAAAAATCAATAGAAAATTTTATGAATACACTTAATTCATGTGGAATAGTTACAACTGTAAGAAGAACTTTAGGGGAAGATATTGATGCTGCTTGCGGTCAGTTAAGAAAAAAATATGTAGATAATGAATTATAAGTATTTATACATAAATGGTTGAAATATAATATACACATGATATAATGTAATAGATGGTATATCGTGATTTTTGAGGTGGAGATATGGAACTTATTGCAAAATCAGATGTCGGTAAAAAGAGGTTGAATAATGAAGATAGCTATTATATAAAAATGTTACCAAATGATGGAGGACTTTTTATAGTAGCAGATGGACTAGGTGGCTATTCTGGTGGAGAAATAGCAAGTGATATGTTAACAAAGAATGTATCAGAATACATAGAATCAAAATCTAGATGGCTAAAAAATGCCACGGATGAGAAGATTAAATTTGTTCTTAAAGAGAGCATAAACTTTGCAAACGAAAATATATATAATTTAGCCTCTTCAAGTAGTGACTACCAAGGAATGGGAACTACCGTAACGCTTGTTTATAAAATAGATAATAGGATATTTTACTTATCAGTTGGGGATAGCAGATTATATTATTTAGATAAAAATTTAAAGCATATGGAACAGATAACTGTAGATGATACATATGTCAATGAATTATTGAAAACTAATATAATAAGCGAAGATGAGGCAAAAAATCATCCACAGAAGCATATACTTACTAAAGCAATAGGGATATCACCTAAGATAGATGTTGATGTAAAAATAGGTGAAGTAAAAGATGGATATTTATTGTTATGTACGGATGGAATGAGTAACATGCTTACTGAAAAAGAAGTTATTAGCATATTTAAGAGTACTAAATTTGATGATGTTGCAAGTAATATAATTTTTAAAGCTAATGAAAACGGCGGATCAGATAATATTACTGTAATAGTTGTTAAATTATAAAGAGAGGTAAAGTTATGAATTTAATTGGAAAAGTATTAGCAAACAGATATGAAATACTTGGAAAAGTTGGAGAAGGTGGCATGGCCACGGTATATAAGGCAAAGTGCCATCTGTTAAATAGATATGTAGCTGTTAAAGTCTTAAAAGATGAGTATGCAAAAGATGAAATGTTTGTAAAAAAATTTAAAACAGAAGCTCAATCAGCTGCAGCACTTACACATCCTAATATAGTATCTGTATATGATGTAGGTTCAGAAGATGGAATTAATTATATAGTAATGGAACTTTTGGATAGTAAAACACTAAAAGATTATATTGAAGAAAAAGGAGCACTTCCTACAAATGAAGTGTTAAAAATATCTAGTCAAATAGCTTCTGCTCTCGCTGCAGCACATAAAGCTCATATTGTTCATAGGGATATAAAGCCTCAAAATATAGTATTAAGTGGTGACTTGGTAGCAAAGGTAACAGATTTTGGTATAGCCAAAATAACAAATGTTTCAAGTGCAACAATAACAAACTTTGGAAGCACAGTAGGTTCAGTACATTACTTTTCTCCAGAACATGCAAAGGGTGGATATACAGATGAAAAGTCAGATATTTATTCTTTAGGGGTTGTTATGTATGAAATGGCTACAGGAAAACTTCCATTTGATGGTGATAGTGCGGTTGCTATAGCACTAAAACATATTCAAGAAGACCCAGTAGATCCAATAATAGTAAACAATAAAATTCCTGAAAGCTTAAATCAAATAATATTAAAAGCTATGTCAAAAAATACAGCACTTAGATATCAAAGCGCTGAGGCAATGCTTGAAGATATAAATGAGGCTATGGAAACTTCATCAAGAAGAAAAAGAAATAATGTAGAAGCTGGAAAAACACAAGTAATTAGTATTCCTGATATAAGCGAAAATCAAGCTGTTCCTAATTTACGTATGCGTGAGCCAAGAAGAATTGCAAGCCAAAATAGCACAAAAATAAGAAATTTTGATGAAAAGTATAAAACAGAAACTGCTATAGGTGAAGATCCAAAGTTAAATGCTATAAAGAAGAAAAAAAAGAAGAAAATGATTATAATATATACTGTAATCATGCTTGCAATTATACTTATATTTGCTTTAATATTTGGCCCTAAATTATATAGAAGTTTCAATAGTAATGTAAATCAAAGAACAGAATATGAGGTGCCATATTTAAAAGGTATGAAATTAGAAGATGCTATATCTGAGTATTCTGATAAAGGAATAGAAATTACACAAAGTAAGACTGAGTATTCATCAGAATTTGAAGAAGGACAGATTATTTCACAATCACAAGAAGCAGGAACAAAATCATATGATCATAGAATTGCAGTTGTTATAAGTAAAGGAACAAAAATGGTAGAAGTACCAAGTGTAGAGGGAAAAGATCTTAAAGTGGCAACCTATGAACTTCAAGATACTGCAGGATTTGTAATAGAGTCTGTTGAAGAAGTAAACGAGAAAGTAGCAAAAGGGCTTATTTTTTCACAGGAACCAAAAGCAGGTGAAAGTGTAGCATATGGTAGTACTATAAAACTAAAAATAAGCCTAGGCGATGGAAAAGAAACAGTACTTATGCCAAATGTTACGGGAAAAACTTTAGATGAAGCTAAAAAGACACTAGAAGATATGAAACTTACTGTAAATGTAAAATATGGTGAAGATAAAAATAAGAGTAATGGAGTTGTTATATCACAAAATTATCCTCAAAATCAGCAATTAAAAGAGGGGGATTTAGTTGAAATTACAATTAATAAACTTATAATAACAAAAAGTGTTACTATAGATATTTCTGAATTTACTAAAGATATATTTAGCAAATCAGATGACACTACTACTAGTGAAACTACTAGCAAGACAGCATCACTAAATGTTATGGCTAGTGTTGATGGTGGAGTATATAATTC
>HF996710.1 GCA_000433335.1 Clostridium sp. CAG:1219
CAATTTAATTTGCCTTCAAACTTATACATATCTATTCCATTTATTGTAACGTATTCATCTTTTTCAATTGACAAATTATCAATTTTTGCATAGTTTTCAATTGCACCAATATATTTATTAACAACATCTTTTTGTGCCTGTTCTAAAATTGATCCTTTTACCAACCACAATGATTCAACATCTATAATTATATCATCATTATTAGAAAATAATTGCAAAAATCCATTCTGCACTAGATGATAATTTGGAATATCTATATAAATATCATACGTCGGTACATCATAAATACCGCCATCTAGTTCTATTCCATCATCTACAGTTGGGTGAGATTTACTTGAAGTATTATCTTTTTTTGTAGCTTCATTTTTATCTTCAGTTATTTCTATAATAGTATCATCTGGTGTTTCATTTTACTTGAATTGTTTACTAATATGATAGTAGTCGCTACTCCTACTATTAATACTGCTACTATAATAATTATTAATATTATAGAAACTCCTTTTTTATTTTCTTTACTGCTTTCCATATTTTTCCTCCTTCTTTTATTCCAAATATATTATTCTATTTGATAATAAAAACACACTTTTAGTATACAGTAAAAGAAAAAAACAAGTGTTACATAATAAATAGTTTTCTATTTTATTAAATGTAACACTTTTGTAATTTTATTGTTATTTATTTCATTTTTATTGATACTACTTTAGATACACCGTATTCTTGCATTGTAACGCCATAAGTACAAGTTGCAACTTCCATTGTTCCTTTTCTATGTGTAATTACTATAAATTGTGTTGCTTTAGAATACTTTTTAATATATTCTGCAAATCTATGAACATTTACGTCATCAAGTGCTGCTTCAATCTCATCTAGTATGCAAAATGGTGGTGTCTTTATTTTTAGTATTGCAAACAGTAATGCAGTTGCAGTAAGAGCTCTCTCTCCACCAGATAATAGCATCATATTTTGAAGTTTCTTGCCTGGCGGTTGTACTTCTATTTCAATTCCACTCTCCAAAATATTATCTTCATCTGATAGTCTAAGGTCTGCTCTTCCACCGCCGAACAGTTCTTTAAATGTTTCATTAAAGTTTTCTTTTATAAGTTTAAACTGTTTAGAGAATTGTTGCTTCATAATTCCAGTCATATTTTCTATCAAGTTTTCTAATTTTTGTTTTGTTTCTTCCAAGTCTTTCTTTTGAGTAGATATAAAATCAAATCTCTCTTTTGATTCTTTGTACTCTTCTATACTACTTACGCTTACTTCACCTAAAGATGTTATTTGTCTTTTTACTTTTTCAGCTTCTTTTACTATATCTACCTTCTCATCTATTTCAGGTAAAGTTTCATATATCTTTTCAGCTGCAGTAAGAGTAATTTCATAATCATCCCACATCTTATTTTTTAGATTATCTTTTTCTATATCTATTTTAACTTTTTTAGATTCACTCTTTGATAGGGCTTCTCTTACTTTTTCAGTTAATTTTATATTATTTACTATTTCTTGATCTATCTTGCTTTCTTTTTCCGTAATGTCTTCCTTAGACTGCTTCAAATTTGAAAGAATATTTTCAAATTCGGATTTAAAGCTTCTAATCTCAGCTATTTTCTCATTTATCTTTGCTATTTTCTCTTGAGAATCCTTTATCTTAGATTTAGAATCCTCCTTTTGTTCTTCTTTTTTAGAAATTGAAAGTTCAAAATTCTTAATATCAGTATTTATTTTTTCTTCCATTTCATTTATAGAAGTAACTGATTCATCAAATGAAGAAAGAGAAATTTTTAAGTTTACTACATCCTCTGATAATAAATCTATTCTTGTTTGTTTATCTTTATTGAATCTGACATATTCTTCAACTTGCTCTTTTAGGGAAGTTAAGCTCTCCTCCAATTTTAAAATTTCATCTTGTCCTTCTTCTAGCTTAATTTTAATCTGGTTGTTTTCTTCATTAATTTCTTCTTTTCTTTTTATAGAGTTTTTCTTATTTTCGTCTAGCTTCTCAACTTCTTTTTTAGCATTTTCATACTTTTCTGTATAAGTTGCAACTTCTATATTTACAGAGTCTAATTCTTTTTTTACATTCAAATATTCTTGTTGGGCTTGATTTACGCCATCTAATACCTTTTTATTTTCTTCTTCAATTAATCCGATTTTTTCTTTTTTCTTATTTAGCAATTCCTCTAGAGACTCTATTTTTTCTTTTCTTCCTATAAGACCAAGAGATTTAATTTTATTTTTTCCTCCAGTAATGCTACCAGTTTGAGCAATAAGTTCTCCTGAAAGGGTAACTATTTTTAAAGTACCTTTGGTTTTTTTTGAAATTTTTAGTGCATTTTCAATATTATCAACTATTAATATATTATAAAGTGCAAGTGAAATTGCCTCTTTATACTTATCATCATAATTTACAAGTTCTATTGCATAACCAATAACGCCATCTATTTTTTTAATTGAAGAATCAATATTATCTCTAACTTTTTTTATTGAATCAAGTGGTAAGAAAGTTACTCTACCAAGAGAATTTTCTTTTAGATATGAAATTATTTTCTTAGCATCTTCCTCCCTCTGACATATTATATTTTGCATAAATCCAGCTAAGGCTATTTCTATTGCATATTCATTTTTTTCACTTGTAGTAATTAAAGATGCAAGAGTACCGTACACTCCATCCATATTATTTTCTTTTGCAAAATCTAGAGCACTCTTAACACTTTTTTGATATCCTTCATTTTCCTGTTCAACATTTTTTAAATACGAAAGTTTAGAAGAAAGTGTCATAATTTCTTCCTTTAACTCACTTGATTTTTTTAATTTAAATTGAAGATCTGCTTCTAAATTATTCTTATTTTCAATAATAGCATTTATTTTTTCTTCTATTTGTTCCTTATTTTTCTTTTTAGAATTTAGCGAAACATATATATCATCTGCATATGCACTAGCACTATCTTTTGAAATTACAGCCTTTTCTTCACTTTTTCTTATGCTCTCTAGTTGTGAATTATTTGAATCTATTTTAGACTCTAGAGATGATGCTTCAATCTTAATATCGTATATTCTTTGATTCTTTTTTTCTATTTCACCTTTTACTTCTTCTATTTGGCTACCTTTTTCATCCAATGATTTAAGAAGAACGTCAAGTTCAAATTGTTTATCTGCAAGCTCTGTTTCAAATTTTTTTCTGTTTTCTTGCATATTTTTTTTCTTAGTTATTTTAGATTCAATTTCTTCCTTTAATAATTTAATCTTTTCTGTATCCTCAGCAATTTCATTATCTATTCTAACTATATTTCCATTTGAATGTGATATATTAGCGTTTTCAACTTCTATTTCAGAATTTAATTTTTCAACATCACTCTCTGACTTAAAGAAGTTTGCTTGATTTTCTTCTATTTTTAAAATAACTTCCTGCAATCTTTTTTTCAAGTTTTCTTTATTTTCTTGTAAAGAGTCCATTTCTTTTTCTTTTTGATTTAAACTCTCTTTTATAGAAGCCACTTCATCTTCTATCTTTTTTAGCTCTTTATCACTTTTTGAAATATTTTGAGCAAAAATTCTTATATCATAATTTTTTAGTCTGTCTCTTAATTCCAGATATTTTTTTGCTGTTTCTGCCTTTACTGCAAGCTGTTCCAGCATTGAACCAATTTCTTGTAATACATCACTTACTCTTGAAAGTGAAACCGTTGTATTTTCAAGTTTTTTTACTGCTTCTTCTTTTCGTACTCTATATTTTACAATTCCTGATGCCTCTTCAAATATATGACGTCTTTCTTCTGATTTTGATGACAAAATTTCATCTACTTTTCCCTGAGATATCATGCTATATCCGTCTTTTCCAATACCAGTATCCATGAATAATTCTTGAATATCTTTTAGTCTACATTCAATATCATTAATTAAATATTGACTCTCTCCTGTTCTATAGACTCTTCTTGTTACAACTACTTCAGAGTACTCTACTGGAAGTGAACCATCTGAATTGTCCATATAAAGTGATACTTCTGCAAAACCTAACTTCTTTCTAGCTTCAGTTCCTGCAAAAATTACATCTTCCATTTTGGATCCACGTAATGTTTTTACACTTTGTTCTCCAAGTACCCATTTTATAGCATCTGATATATTACTTTTTCCACTTCCATTAGGGCCTACTATTGTGGTTACACCATCTAAAAAAACAATTTCTGTTTTATCAGCAAAAGACTTAAACCCCTGTATCTCAATTTTCTTTAATTGCATTATTTTTCTCCTCATTTAAATATAGTCAAATTATATTACAATTACAGCCTTTTTTCAAGTTTTTATAGCAATATATTGGGTAGAAAAAGAACAGAAAACTCTGTTCTCTTCTAACATACGAAGATTACCATAAAGACTCCTTATTTTTAGCTTCAAATTCTTTTAAATAATCAAACGCTGCTTTTTGAATTTCATTCATATCATTTTTAGTAAATGCCAAAACGAAACTATGCTTTAAATAAATTACAGCTTTTGGTTCTAAAATGTAAGAAGCTCTAAGGTATTCTTCTGCCCGCCCTTCTTCGTATGAATTTACGTACTTGCACACGCTACTTGATGCTAAGGCAATTGCATCAGGACAGCTAAACAAGCTTTTTTCTTGGACTGTTTTCATTGTAACTCCTCCTTAAATTATTAAGAGTTCGACATTTTTTCTTACAAAGCGAGTATATCATAAGCATTTTTTTATTTCAATAAAAAAATAAGAATTTAGTATTTTTTTTCTAAATTCTTATTTTATATTTTTTATATTATTTTTACATCATTCCATATTTTCTATCACATGATTTCATATTTTGTGTACACATCTTATTCCAAATATTATACTCGTTAAGTTCTTTTGAAATAACTTCCATATGATACACATCATTTGATAGTTTAATTATTCTTACAATGTCTTTTTCTTCATAATTTACATTCTCTAAAAGCTCAGATGTAAAAGTTGTGTAAGTTTGATTTTGTTTAAGCATTATTTTAGCATTTTTATCTATATATTTTTTATCATTGTTAACATCTATTATTTCAAGTTCTATATTTTTTATTTTATATATACTACCATTTATTTCTTCATTTTTGGCATTTTCGTCAAATGAAAAGAATTCAGGTATCATCTGTCTAATATAGTTTGGCACTTTTATATTCTTTAAATCTTGTCCTTTTGATGGTCTTGAAGGAAGTTGAAGTACTAAATTACTTACATTATTTAAATTTAATTTTTTTACATTTATTACTTCCTCATCCTCAATATTCTTTTTCTCTTCTTTTTTATTTTCCTTCTTTTCAAGTTTCATATCAGCCTTTTCAAATAACAAGTCATTTATATCTATTGCTTCTCCATCTGTAAATTCTTCTTCATATTCATTTTCTTCTTCATTATTTTCAATTTCATCGTCATAAAGCGCTGATGTACTAATATTTAGCTCCTCTTTTGGAACACTAACTTCTATTTCTTCCCCAGCTTTCACATTACCTTTTTTATCTTCTACTTTTATTTCTTCTTCAGGAATCTCTATTTCAAGGTCGATATCACTAAGATCTACTTTTGGTATTGGGACTTTTTCCTCATTATAAACATTTTCACTTTCTTCTGTTTTTTTCTCTTCTACTTTAGTATCTTTCTTACCTAACAATTCTGATATGCTAGGAATATTATGAATATACTGCTTTGTAGAGAATATTTCTTTTTCATCTATTAGGGTTTCTATCATTTCTTTAGTTAAATTTTCAAATTTCTCATTTTGGGACATGCTAGTTATTTGTTTGATTTTTAACTTGTAATCGTTTTTTTCTTCTTTATCTGATAAATCATAAGTGATTTCAGTATAAATCATAGCATTATCCTTTAGATTTGAGTCAGAAACATGACCAGAAAAATTATATATTACAGCTTCATTTGCCTTTTCTATAACAATAACATTTGCATTAAATTCTATATCTGAATTATTTTTATATACATACACATCTTTAGTTAATTTTAACATAGCCTCAAGCATAGTGCGTGTTGTATTTTTCTTATCAATTCCTATTAAAAAATATGATTTTATTTTTGTG
>HF996711.1 GCA_000433335.1 Clostridium sp. CAG:1219
AAATGGGCTTGCACTTGTAGTAGAAATAGAACTAAGTGTGCTTGGTAAATATACACTTACTAGTTTTTCACAATTTGAAAAAGCCAAGGATTCAACCTTTGTTACTCCTTCTGGAACAACGACCGTCTCAAATATTGTATTCCCTTTAAAAGCAGAAGATTTTATTGTAGTTACCTTATATTCATTTCCACTCTCATCTTTATATATAGCTGGAAATTTAATTTCTTTTGGAATTTTTTCTGTCGGATAACTTGGATTTAGGCCTGTAATAGTTGCTATCCTTTCGCCACTACTATTAGTTGAAGTGGAATAAGTAAACATTTCTGCAGGAGATTCTGGAACTAAATCATATATTGATTTTTTTATATATTTATATCCTTTTTTTGATATAAATTTCGAAAGATCATTATCTTCTATAAGTTTTCCTTCTTCTGGATTTCCTTTTATGTTACTTGGTATATCTGCGTCTTCTTCAAACACTAAATACACACTTCCGTTTTTATCAAAATACCATGAACTATTTTTATTAGTAGATGGAATATTTATACCTTTTTCTTTTGCTTTTTTCTCATCTATTTTAAAAACTTCTATATCATTATTTTCTATTTGAATTATTTCTCTTTCAAGATCATCCTTTGTTAAAGAGTTACTGTTCTCGTCCACTCCATCTTTTAGGGATGTTATTCTATAGTTTTTTACCTCGCCTGTCATGTCTTCTGTATTACCAATTCCTGTTAATATTGTTTCTTGATTATATGAGTTATTAAAATTATTTTGTATATTAAGATTTATCGTTGCATTTGAATAATATAAATTTATGGCCGACATAATGCTTTCCCTATTTGAAATAAGTGCTGCTTTTTTAGCACTATTTATCGGATTATTTGCTGTA
>HF996712.1 GCA_000433335.1 Clostridium sp. CAG:1219
AAAATTAGAGGATTATATAAAAGTAAATTATAGTTTTTGTGTATCAAGAAATTTAAGTAAAGGATTCACAAAAATTACAATATGGGATAACAAAAAGGAAAAGAAAATATGAAAAAAATAGGAAAAATATTAATTTTAATTGGAATAATGATTTTTGCATTTTATTATATTTATAATAAATCATTGGAAAATAAAAATAATCATGATGTAGAAAAATATATAGAAACAACATCAGTTATTGATAAAACTGATACTGAAGAAGAAATAATTACAGAAGTTGAGGAAACTCCTGTTAAAGAAGAAAGTAAATTTGATATTCAATATACAGCAGTATTAGAAATACCTAAGATAAGTTTAAAAAGAGGAGTTGTTGATAACACTAAAAATTTTAATTCAATTAGGTATGCAATAAGCGTAGATAATAGTAGCCAATATCCAAATGAAAATGGAAATTTTATTTTGTATTCACATTCCGGCAATAGTAATATTGCTTTTTTTAGTAAATTAAATCAAGTAGAAAAAGATGATGATATATATGTTTATTATAATGGTATTACATATCACTATAAAGTTGTAAAAAAATATGATATAGAAAAAACTGGTAAGGCAAAAGTAATTGATTCTAATGAAAGCAAGTATATAACGCTAATTACTTGCAATCAAAATAGAAGAGGTTATCAAATTGTTATAGAAGGAAAAATAGTTGATAAAATAAATTATTAAACAAAAAGAATAAATAGGGGGTAATAAATTGGAAAAAGGAGTAAAAAAATATAACATAAGAAACTGGAAATGGAAACTTACCGAATCCATAAATCCAATGCTATCTAAAAATGAGATAAGTAATTTAATTAATAAAAAATTAGCATATATAATTGTCGAATTAGAACATAGTTCAGCAAGCTATGTTAAAATTAATAATTTTGATTTAACATGCTGTAATAATGGAGATAATGCGGTATAATTTATGTATGTATTATTAAGGCGTTTAATACAAAGAATAACAAATTCTATTTTATAGAATGGAGTAAATGAAATGATATTAGACGTAATCAAGGAAGGTGAATATACAAGTAATAATACAAAAAGAAAATTTGATAATGTAGAAAAAAATGTTGATAAAGTACAACTAAAAAGAATTAGAGAACTTTTAGACGAAAAAGAATTAAGATATGTTTCTCCTAATGTCAGAGAACTTCTTGGAATTACTAAATTAGATGATCCTGAATGTTTTACAAAGAAAACAGATGTTGTAAGAAGGGTTGTTCAAGTTGGTGAAAAGTTTAGGGTAATTTTATATATAAGATTATCACAAGAAGATGGTGATTTGGAAGAAGGAGATGTATCTGGTAGTATTAAAAACCAACTATTATATTTATTGGATGAATGTGCCAAAAGAGAAGGTTGGGTTGTTGTTGGAATATTTTGTGAAGAAGATATTTCAGGTGTTGATGATAATCGACCAGAATGGTTAAAATCAATTCGTTTTGCAGAGGTTGGTAATGCAGAAATAGTATTGTGTAAATCTCAATCACGTTTTACAAGAAGTATGGAAATGGTTGAAAAATATTTACATAAGTGCTTTCCAGAATGGAATGTTAGATTTTTAGGATTAGTAGATAATTCTGATACAGCAATTCAAGAAAATAAAAAATCAAGGCAAATAAATGGTTTAGTTAATGAATGGTTTGTTGAAGATACTTCTAAAAATACAAGAGATACACTAAATAGTATGAAACGAAACGGACAATTTACTGGTAGTTTTGCACCTTATGGATATTTTATAGATCCAAAAGACAAACATCATTTAGTACCAGATTTGCATGCGAGAAAGGCAATACATATAATGGCAGGAATGTTAAAACATGGCAAAGGTATGTCGTTATTAATAGAAGTTTTAATGAGAAAAGGATTTTTAACACCTGCTGATTATAAAACATCATTAGGAATAAATATTAATAGAGGAAAAAACAGAATTAAAAGTATTCGTTATAAAGTTGAAGAAAATGAAACATTAAAATCAATCGCTTACAAATTTTATGTAACTAAAGAGGAAATAAAAGCAATTAATAACATGACAACTAATAAGGTAAAAGCTGGAGATATTCTTATAATTCCACATAAACAAAAATGGACAGCAGATATGATTAGAAAGATTATGGTTGATGAAACACAAATTGGTACTTTGGTACAAGGTAAATCAGAAAGAACGAGTTTTAAAAATCATAAACCTATTTATAAACCTAAAGAAGAGTGGATTAGAGTACCACATTGTCATGAAGCTAATTTAGATTTAGAAACATTTAAAATAGTTAGTTCTATGTTTGAAAAAACTCGTAAAAACAGACCACAAAAAAACGGTGAAGTTGCACTATTTTCTAAAAAAGTATATTGTAGTTGTTGTGGTAAAGCATTTTATAAAAATAATGCAAAAACTAAAGCAGGTAATAAAGAATATTTACAATGTAGGGGAAATTCAGCTGCAAATGGACACATTTGTGATAATACAGGAACGATTGATTTAAACGAGTTTAAACAATATATACTTGACAACATTAAAAATAAAATAAATGAGTATTTTGATTTATCAAAGGTAAGTAAAGAATATTATTTACAAAATGTTTATTCAAATATAGATAATGATATAGAAAGACTAGAAAAAGAAAAGCAAAAAATTGAATCTGACATTGCAACTAAAAAAAATATCTTGGTTCAATTATATGCAGACAAAGTTACTGGCTTATTAGAAGAAACAGAGTTTAATATAATTAAAAGTAGCAATACGATTGAAATAGAAAAGTTAAATGTAAGATTATCAGAATTAGACTCTGAAATGACTTCATTAAAGACTGATAAGAGTAAACAAATTGATAAAGTTAAGTTATTTGAAAAATATCGTAATTTATCTGAATTAAATAAAATAGTTTTAGATACCTTTATTAACAAAATTGAAATAGGAAAAATTGATCCACTAACTTCTGAAAGACCTATTAATATTGATTGGAATTTGTATTCTGCCTAGATTTTATACCTTAAGAGCATTTTGGGTATAAGCTACATTCTGGGGGGGAATTAAATGAAAAAAATATTCATAATTTTAATATCAATATTAGTAGCTCTTATAATTATAATGTTTTTATTTTTATATTTATATTTAAATAAAGAAAAAAATGATATTGTAAGTACTAAATCTAATATTGATTTAGTATTATCACTAGAAGATAAGATTAGTGACAATGCGGCTTGGTGTGGTACATTCAATTTATTATGGAATGATTTAAAAAATGATTTAGTAAAACAAGATATTGTTTTTACTCCTCAAATAAAATTAGTAGAAAATCTAAATAACGGAACGTTTGATACATCTAATATATCAGAAGATAGTTATTATAAGATTTATGGTACGCCATCTTATGACTTAAAAAACAAGATAAAAAAAGACATAAAATTAAAATTTAATGAAACAAGTGATATACTAGATGACTTTGATTTTGAAAATTCTTCTGATGAAGATTACTTTTTATACTCAATGTTAAAGAAAGACTTTGAATTTCCGAAGGTATTTACAAGACTTAAAAATGATAAATTTGGAAAATATACTAATGTTAAATACTTTGGTATTGATAATTCTACAAAGAGTGCTGTAATGGATCAAGTAAAAGTATTATATTATAACTCTTCTATTAACTTTGCTATAAAACTTATTACTAAATCAAATGATGAGGTTATAATATCACGTGGAAATCAAGGAGATAACTTTTATGATATATATAAAAAAATAGATGAGGACTCTAAGCAATATACTGGAAATAAAAGTATTATAAAAGGTGAAAAAGTTAAAATTCCTAATATAAATTTGAATGTGATTGCAGAATTGGAAGAAATCGAACAAAAACCATTTTTGTTTGCAGATGGCAGACAATATGTAATTGGAAAAGCACTACAAACAATTAAATTTTCACTTGATGAAAAAGGTGGTAAAATAAAAAGTGAAGCTGGTATGATTGTAAATAAGGCTGATATTGTAGAAGACATAAAACAAAAAAGGAATTTTGTAGTTGATGATACATTCTTTATTTTTCTAAAAGAAAAAGGTAAAAGTTTACCTTATTTTGCTGCTAAGATATCAGATATATCAAAAATACAATAAAATGTTACAATATATTAATAAAAAATGGAGTATTTATTACTTCATTTTTTGTTTAAGTAATCGTACTATAAGCTAGGTTAAAATTAATAGTACAATTTTATTATTAATAATTGCACTAAAATAAAGGGTGAGAATATAATATAATATGCAATTTTGTTTGCATAAATAAAGGTGAGGTTATGAGAAGAGAAATAAAAAAACTAATTGATTTAAAGTCAATTATAACGCTAACTTTAGTTATAACACTTGAAATTCTGGTTGTAACTTTTGCTTTTACAAAAGGGTCTTTAGACGAAAAACTATTTTTACTTTTTAGTAACGTAACTACAATGGTAATAACATATTATTTTACTAAAAAAAGTATAAACACAGGCGATGGAAAGAATTTACAGATAAGAAAGGAGGAAAATAAAGATGAGTGAATTTATAAAAAGGTTAGAAGCACCTACAAAAGAAAATAAATACTATTATAAGGATAATATTTTTTATAATTCTGGTTATGGACTTCCAAACTGCACATGTTATGCTTGGGGAAGATGGTATGAACTTCTTGGAAGTAAGCCAAAACTTTGTATAAATAATGCAAGTGATTGGTATTATTATCCAGACGGATATTTAAGAGTTGATGTGCCAAGCAAAGGTGACATAGCATGTTTTATAAATGACACAAATGGAATTGGACATGTAGCAGTTGTTGAAGATGTAGATTTAAACGGAACAATACTAACATCTAATAGTAATTATGGAGGAAGCTATTTTTATACCTTAAAGTTAGACAAGCCATATAATTTGGGAGGAGGATATAGATTCTTAGGATTTATAAAGATTCCAAAAGAATATGATAGTGCAAGACCAGCAGATAATGAAAATAATGATTATGAAATGTATACAATAAAACCAGGAGATACTTTATCTAAAATAGCAGATATGTATGGTACTACGTATCAGTATTTAGCACAAATAAACAATATAGCAAATCCTAATTATATAATTGCAGGAGAAAAAATAAAAGTACCAGTGAAAGAAAATAATGTTAAAGAATATGTTGTAAAATCAGGAGACACTTTATCAAAAATTGCAAGTATGTATGGGACAACATATCAACAGTTAGCACAAATAAATAATATATCAAATCCAAATTTAATATATCCAGGCCAAATTATAAAAATATATTAAAAATAAATAAGTCCAATTTT
>HF996713.1 GCA_000433335.1 Clostridium sp. CAG:1219
ATTACAAAAATACATGAGAGAAGTATACTTTTAGCTACATTTGCTGGTTCAGTTATTGTTATTATATATATATTATTAAGAATTCAGTTTTTTAAATTCATTAATTTAAAATTAGTTAGTAAGAAAATTATAAAAGAAATGTTAAAATATTCTGTTCCATTAATACCCAACCAAGTTAGTTGGTGGTTAAATGGCATAGCTGGTATTTACATATTAGAGTATTTTGTAGGTACTGATGCAACTGGTATAATAAGTTTTGCCAATAAATTTCCAACGCTACTTGCAACTATAAATGGAATATTTTTACTGGCATGGACCGAAAATTCAATATATGAATATTCTAGTAGTGATAAATCTGAATATTATTCAAAAAATCTACAATTTTTTACAATTTTTGTAATAATGATATCTGCCTTTTTATTGCCGGCTATTAAAGTGTATTATGGAATATGTATAGATGAAAAATTCCTTTCATCGTTACAGTATATACCATTAATGTTCGTTTCAATGATCTTTAATGCGTCTGCAACATTTCAAGGAAGTGTTTATACGGCATCTATGAAAACAAAAGATGCCTTTAGTACAACCATAATTGCAGCTGTTGTTAATGTTATTTGCTCTATTATATTAATACCAATATTAAAGATTT
>HF996714.1:0-6843 GCA_000433335.1 Clostridium sp. CAG:1219
ATAATTCCATTTAAAAATTTCTTATATTCATCATCTTTAAAATTAATCCTTTTACTTTCAATAAAAAGTTCTTCTATGCTGATAATCTTATCTAACATTTCCTCATATTGTAATTTTAAAAAGTCATATAATTTAATTGAGTCATCTATTTTAAATTCACCTGTTTTTAGTCTTTCAAGCTCAACCATGACAGCGCCACAACCTATTTTTTTACCTATATCATTTATTAAACTTCTTATATACGTACCTTTTGTGCAAGACACTACCATTGAAACCTCATTTTTAGTAAGATCTACTTCTATATTTGATATATCAAATACTTCTATATCTCTTGGTTCTAGTTCTACACTCTTTCCCTCTCTTGCATAAGAGTACAACTTTTTTCCATCAACTTTTATAGCGCTATACATTGGTGGAAGTTGTTTTTGTTTTCCTATAAAACGTTTTATTCTCTCTTTAATGTATATCTCATCTTTTGGAACAATTGAGGCAAATACAATTCTACCTGTAATATCGTAAGTATCAGTTTCTACACCAAGTAGCATTTTAGTTTTATATACTTTATTTTCTGCTGTTAGTGTATCAGAAAGTTTTGTTGCCTCTCCTATACATATTGGTAAAACACCTGTTGCAATTGGATCAAGTGTGCCTGTATGTCCAACTTTTACATTTGGAAAAATTTTCCTTATTACATCTACAACATCATGTGATGTGATTCCTTGAGGTTTATCTATATTTAAAACTCCATTTTTAACCTGCGAAATCATCATTTAGCTTCACCCCTATATAATCTAGCAATTTCTTTTTTTCTTCTTCATAAGTACTTCCATCAATATTCATAGTAAATCCAGCAGCTCTTTTGTGACCGCCACCGCCAAATTTTATTGCAACGTCAGCGATGTCTACTTTTCCACCAGATCTCATACTAACTTTAAGTTCCCCTGTACTCTTTTCTCTAACGTATATTGCGACTTCTGTGCCAGAAACTGCTCTTAAATAGTTAGTCATTCCCTCTGCATCTTCATCGTCCACATCATAAGAGGAAATTGTTTTATAATCTATAAAAGTATATCTAACCATAGAATCATAATACTTTTCCATTCTCTCTATTGCACTTTTTATTAAATACAATTTTCCCTCAGACATAGTATCATTTATCATTTTACAAATATATGAGAAATCCGCCCCAGCTTCTATTAATTTTGCAGCTATCATATATGTTGATGGTTTAGTAGAAGAATAATTAAAACTTCCTGTATCAGTCATAATTCCCATATATAAAAAACTTGCTATATTCTCATCTATTTCTACATTTAGCTCATTTATAAAATTATATACAAGTTCACTTGCTGCTGGAAGTTCTTGGTCAACTACACTAACATCTACATAATCTTTATCTTTAACATGATGATCAATTAAGACTGTTCTATTGGCTTTTGAAAAACCTTCTTCTCCAATTGCGATTCTTTCTTTTGAACTTGAATCAACACAAATAAGTAAATCATATTTTTCTTCTTCAACATGATCTTTGGCTTCATTTATAAAAGGCAAAAAGCTAAATGTTTTAGAATATTTTGTTAAAATAGGTTTTACATCTTTTCCCATCTTTTTTAAAGCAAGATAAACAGCAAAAGTAGAACCTATAGAATCACCGTCAGGATTTATATGGCCTGAAACATAAATATTATTTGCATTTTTTACTTCCTCTATTATTTTCTCAAACATTTAGCATCTCCCCTTCTTAGTTGTTTTTCATTTCTCTTGTTTTCTCATCATTTTTGATTACTTCATCTATTATTTTATCCATTCTTGCGCCATAATTCATAGAGTCATCAATTTTGAATGTTATATCAGGTATTAATCTTAATTTTACCTTTTTAGATAAAGAGTTCTTAATAAATCCTGTAGAAGATTTTAATCCTTCTAGTACTTTTTCAGGATTTTTTCCAAATACACTAACATATACAGTAGCATATTTTTGGTCAGGTGTAATATTTACATCTGTAACTGATATAAGACCTGATACTTCCTTATTTTTAACTTCATAATTTATAATATTACTTAGAGCAAGTTTTACATCTTGCTCTAATCTTTCTTTTCTTTGCATATTACTTTTCCTCTTCCATCTCGAAACATTCGAAGATATCACCTTCTTTTATGTCACTAAATTTTTCAAGTTTAATACCACATTCATAACCTTCGGCAACCTCACGAACATCATCTTTTTCACGTTTTAGAGAATCAATTTTTATATCTAATAATACAATAGAATCTCTTACAAGTCTTACAGATGCATTTCTTACTATTTTTCCAGATTTTACGTAACATCCTGCTACTATTCCTACATCTGTTAATTTAAACACTTTTCTTACCTCAGCCACACCAAGTTGTATCTCTTTATATTTTTTAGGTTTCAATCCATTTAATGCCTTTTGAACATCGTCAATTGCATCGTATATTACACGATAAAGCCTCATATCAACTTTTTCTTTATCTGCTTGTTTTTGAGCTTCATGTTCTGGGCGCACATTAAATCCTATTATAATTGCATTAGATACTGATGCTAGTGTAACATCACTCTCTTTAATTCCACCAGTTGAAGCATGTAAAATTCTTACTCTTACCTCTTCTGTTGAAAGTTTCTCTAAAGATTCTTTTAAGGCTTCAACAGATCCTTGTACATCTGCTTTTATTATAATATTTAACTCCTTAATTTGACCTTCTTTTATTTTGCCAAATAGATCATCAAGAGTTACTTTTGAGCCTTGTTTTATAAGTTTTGCTCTTTGTTCAGCTTTCTTCTTTTGAACAAGTTGTTTTGCCATTTTTTCATCGTCGACTTCATAGAAAAGGTCACCTGTGTGAGGCATTTCTTGAAGTCCTAATATCTCTACAGGGGTTGAAGGACCCGCAGCTTTTACTTTTCTTCCCCTATCATCCTTCATAGCACGTACTTTTCCAATTACATCACCAACTACAATAGTATCGCCAACATTTAACTGACCCCTTTGTACTAACATAGAAACTAAAATACCAGATGATTTATCAAGTCTTGCTTCAAGTACTGTACCTTTAGATTGTTTATTAGGATTTGCTTTTAAATCTTTCATTTCTGCTACGAGTAATACCATTTCAAGTAATTGATCTATTCCTTGACCTGTTAGTGCTGATATAGGAACACAAATTGTATCTCCTCCCCATTCTTCAGCTACAAGGCCAACATTCATTAATTCTCTTTTAACTCTATCTACATCTGCAGTTGGTTTATCTATTTTATTTATAGCTACTATAATTGAAACACCAGCAGCTTTTGCATGATCAATAGCTTCAATTGTTTGTGGCTTTATTCCATCATCTGCTGCAACAACTATTATTGCAATATCAGTAACTTGTGCTCCTCTTGCACGCATAGCAGTAAATGCTTCATGTCCAGGAGTATCTAAAAAGCATATCTCCCTATCTTTACATTTTACTTTATATGCTCCTATATGTTGAGTAATTCCACCAGCTTCTTTTGAAACTACATTTTCACTTCTTATTTTATCTAGTAATGATGTTTTACCATGATCTACGTGTCCCATTACTACAACTATAGGAGGTCTTGGAACTAAATCTTTTTCATCATCTTCAGAATTATCAAATAAGATATCTTCTTCACTTACTTCTACTTGTTTTTCTGCAGTTATTCCAAATTCTTGTGATATCAAAAATGCTGTATCAAAGTCAATTTCTTGGTTTACTGTTGCCATAATTCCAAGTGAAAACAATTTTTTAATTATTTCAGAGGCTTGTTTTTTTATTGCTTCTGCAAAAAACTTAACTGTCATAACTTCTGGAAGTTTAACTTCTGTCATAGGAATTATTTTTGTTTGATTTAATGTCTGTTTTGGATTTTTCTTCTTTTGAGAAGATGCACGTCTCCTTGAAAGATCTGTATCTCTTTCATATAAATCAAGCATTCCTGAATCTGAGTCTACTTCCATTCCTCTTAATTTTGAAGTAGCAACTCTTGAGTGTTGTTCTCTTAATTTATTTTTATCTAGTTTTTCTTTTTTATTTTCATTTCCTCTTGATTCGTATTTTTTCTTATCTATTTGATTAGAAGAATATTCTCTTTGTTCTTTAGTTTCTACTGGAGCTGAAGACGTTTGCTTCATAAACTTATTAACTTGATAAGATGTATTATCTCTATTTTCATAAGGTTTTCTTACTCCACCATTTTGTCTATTTTGATTATTAAATGGTCTATTATTATTTCCTCTATCTTCCCTATTAAAAGGTTTAGAGTAATTTGTATTTCTATTTGAAGAAGTGTTTCTTCTTTGTTCGTAATTTTTATTAGAATTTTGGGTACGGAAAGAATCACTTGCAACATTTTTATTTGCAACCGTATTCGTATTAGAATTTACATTATTTCTCTCATTTTTTTCTTGAGAAGTATTTGGTTTTATTACTTCTTTTGGCTTTTCAGGTTCTACTGGTTTGCCATTTCTTGTTATTACTACAGGAGGTCTATTATTTCCAAACCTAGATCTATTGTTATAATTTGTTTTTTTAGGTGCAACAACACCAAGACCTTGTTTATCATAACGTGTACTATTTTTTTGAGTGTCAACAGTTTGATGCGTTTTTCTTACTTCTCCTGATATATTCGTAGTTATTTGTTCTACTTCACTTTTTTGTCCAGTAGTGTTTATAACCTTTACGTTTCTTCTTATTATATGCATTCCTGCTTTGTTGTTTTCATTTAATTCTTTACCCATATTCTACTTCCTTTTCTTATATCAAATAATTTATTTTTTATCATTTAATATCATTTAAAGCTTTTTCTATGCTTTCCATATCTATATTGCTTTTTATATTTATTTTTTTCTTTTGACTTAATTTTATGAATTTATTTATACAATTTTCATTGTTACAAAAGTAAATTGCTCTTGAATTTATCTTTTGATTTTTATCTATAATCGCTTTTCCCTCTATACTAACTATTCTAATTAAGTTTTTCTTTTCATCTCTTTTTTTACATACTACACAACTTCTTGTTGGCATAAGTCCACCTACTCAACAATTACATCTTTTATCATTGTTTCAGTTTTTATATCTATCTTCCATCCTGTAAGTATTGCTGCAAGTCTAACATTTTGACCGCCTGCTCCTATCGCATAAGAAAGGGCTTCATCTGGAACAACTACTGTAGCTGTTTTTTCTTCATCATTTATATCTATAGCAAGTATTGGAGCTGGTGATAAAGCATTTATAATAAAGCTTGGAACATCCTCACTGTATGGAACTACATCAATTTTTTCTCCACCAAGTTCGTCTATAATTGGTTGAATTCTAATACCTTTTTTACCAACTAAACTTCCAACTGGATCTATATTTTCATCATTTGACCATACGGCTACTTTTGTTCTACTACCTGCTTCACGTGCAACGGATTTAATTTCTACTATTCCATCTATAATTTCTGGTATTTCAAGTTCAAATAACTTTTTAACAAAATTTGGTGACTTTCTTGATAAAACTATTTGTGGTCCAAATTTTCCTGATTCTGTAACACTTTCAACATAAGCTTTTATTCTTTGATGAGTTTGTAATTGTTCGCCTTTTACTTGTTCTTTCGTTGGAATTAAAGCTTCAACTCTTCCAAGATCAACTATAGTCCCAAATTTATCTGTTCTTTGTACAACACCTATAACTATTTGTCCTTCTTTATCTGCATATTGTGTGTAAACTAAATTTCTTTCAGCCTCACGTAATCTTTGAACTATTATTTGTTTTCCAGCAACTGCAGCAATTCTACCAAAATTTTTAGGTGTTACTTCTATATTTACAGTGTCTCCTATTTTTGCTCTTTTAGAAATTTTCTTTGCTTCTTCTAAGTCAATTTCAACATTAGGATCCTCAACATTTTTTACTACTTGCTTTACAGCACATACTTTAATTGAATTCTCATCAATTTTAATTAATATGTCCTCATTTGTTTCGTAATTTTTTCTATATGCTGCCTCAAGTGCCATTTTCAAAGATTCTATTAAATATTCCTTAGTTATTCCTTTTTCTTCATAAATTTGATCAATAGCATTAAATAATTCTTTTGGACTTATTTTTTCACTTTTCATTTTCTTATTCCCCCTACTAAAACTTCTTAAGTTCGTTTATATTTACTCCATCATCATCTTTTAAAACTTTTGAAAAATCATATGTTGTGTGTGCTGATGCAATATCATCTATTTTTATTTTATATTCTTTTTCTAAATAATCAACAACTATACTTTTTTCTTCTTCATCAACATTTTTTAAAGTTGCTACTATTTCTTTTCCAAATTCTTGTTTTTTATACATTTTTAAATATATTTCTTTTCCAATATATTTTTTATAAAGACGTATGTTTTTTAATTGTCTTTCTAGTCCTGGAGATGACACTTCTAATACATATTCGTCACTTATTTTCTTATCAACAATATCTTCTACTTCTTTACTAATTAATTCACAATCATCAACTGATACAACACCATTTTCTTTATCTAAAACTATTCTAAAAACATTTCCATTTGCCTCTTTTACAAATTCAATATATTCTATGTCAAAGCCATTATTTTTAGCTATGTTTTCAATGCTATTTTCTAATTCTTCAGATATTTTTAAGCTCAAGTTCTAATACCCCCTATATACACAAGTGAGAGGATTTTCATACCCTCTCACCCTAAAACGTTATATTAATTATAACACTAAAACTGCTTACATGCAATACTTTTTTTGTATTTTTTTGGAAAAAAGAAAAAAGACCTGACATTTGCCAAGTCTTTTAAAATTATGCTACTGCAGAAGTTCCTCTCTTTC
>HF996714.1:6849-9568 GCA_000433335.1 Clostridium sp. CAG:1219
AGTTCCTCTCTTTCCATAAGCTCATCCATTTCAAGCTGCTTTTCGTATAGCTGGTCAAATGAAAGTTCGTGTTCACTTCTCAAAGAAGCAATCTTCAAAAGTTCCTTTTCTGAAAGCCGCTGCATTTTCTTAACCATCATACGTACCTCGGAGTTTGTAAGGGCCAAAAAGCTCTCTAATGCCTCTACTGAATATGATAAAATCATATCAGCAATATCCGCCTTACTTAAAGTTACTACTGTTTGTCTGCTAGCCATTGTTTTTTCTCCTTTTAATAATTATTTTAAAGATATACTATATACCTATAAAAGCATTATACCACTCAATTAGCATGATGTCAACTAAATCTTCTAAATAATAGTGTTCTGAAAGTTTATTAATCTTAATATCAGGTTTTGAATTGTTTTTGAAATTTCTTTATTTTCTTGTATTTTCTCATATATTCTATTTTTTACAACCTCAGTTCCATGAGATAAATGCTTTTTTATTTCTTCTTCCGTATCACTCTCATCAGTAGAAAAATATGACATAACCCTAAATAATAAATCCTCTTTTTTTATCTCCTTTCCCCTATTTTTTAACATTTTATTTATTGAATTTAAAAATTTATTATATTCTATGATTATTTCTCCAATCTTTTTTAAAAACTCATCACTTAATTTTTTTTCAACCTTATTTTTTTTATTTTCTTTTTCTTTTTTTATGATGAAAGAATATGTATCTTTTTCCATTAATACTTCGGCATCTAAAAAATCTAAAATTTCAATTTCATTTTTTACTTTATTCATATATATCACCATACATATTATTAGTAATTTTATAAAAAATAAAAGACTATTAATGTAAGAAATTAAACATTTCTACACTAATAGTCCTAATTATTAGTCATTTCTTTTTCCAAATATGCTAAGAATCCTTAAGAAAATATTTATAAAATCAAGATATAATTCCATAGCTCCATATATATGAGCTTTTTCTTCAGGAATTATTCCATTTTCTATATTAAATTTTATCTTTTGAGCGTCATATGCAGTAATTGCAAAGAAGAATATTAAAACAATCCAGTCTATAACTAATGTTACCATATCATTTCCTAAAAATATATTTACTATACCTGCTATAACGCAAGCGATCAAACCTACTAAGGCAATAGTGCCAATTTTACTTAAGTCTACTTTAGTAAACATTCCGATAAGGCAAAGTACTAAATATATAAATGCACTTATAAAGAATATAGATATTACTGAACTTAATTCGTACGCTACCAATACACTAGATAAACTTATCCCATTAATTACGGCATAAATAAAATAAAGTACAGCTACTACAGCTGGTGGCAATTTTCTAAATAGTAATGAAAATACTATTACAACTACTAGCTCTACTATTAACAATACCGGATAAACCTTAATTGCACTTTCAATTGGTATACTACTAAGTTTTAAATATGTAAAAACGCTCATTATTGCGGTTGCAAGAAGTCCTAAAAACATCCATAAAAAAGTTTTTGCATAAACATTTTTTACCTCTTTTATTGGGCCTCCACTAACACTAAAGTTATCTTCCATAAAAATCCCTCCTATGTTTATTTTTTCTTTACAGAAAATCCAAATTTTCCAAGTTCATTTCCAAGTTCATAATATTTACCATGCATATAAGCTATAAGTCCACACTTTGACATGTCAAATTTATTCGTATCATCAAAATATTTTTTATCTACATTAACGCATACCACTTCTGCTAAAAACATATCATGGCTTCCTAGTTCCTTTATTTCCTTAACCTTGCATTCAATATTTACTGGACTTTCCTCTACTATCTTTGCGAAATCATTTTTCCCTTTATTTAAGTGTAACCCTAAAGTTTTAATTTTATCTTCGTCTCTTCCACTTTTTACACCAGCATAGTCTGTTGCAAATGCAAGATCCTTAGTTGTTAAGTTTATACAAAATTCTCCAGTTTTCTTTATTATATCATAAGAAAATCTCTCTTTTCTAACTGAAATATAAGTCATAGCCGGATCTGTACAAATAGTACCAGTCCATGCCACAGTAAATATATTATCCTTTTTTCCATCACCACATGAAACTAACACTGCCGGTACAGGATACACTAAAGTACCAGGTTTCCAAACTTCTTTTTCCAATATATCATCTCCTTTTTAAATTATACTTATTTTTTTGATGTTATATTCCTTTTAATGTTTCTAAAAAACTTTCTAATACTTTTTATCTTAGGAAATACTTTTGAATATGCAAAGTATACTTTTTTATCATATACCTTATCAATTTCTCCAATTAATACAGTAACACCTTCTTTTTTGCAAAATCCTGACTTAAATCTAAAAAGACCATTGTTACTATCTAGATTTAAGACCCCTCCAAAATCATAATTTGTGCATTTTGTTTCAAGAGCCCATTTTATCATTTCCCATTGCATAGCATAATTTGGCATAAGGTTTCTTTTTTCATTACTACTTGCACCATATATATAAAAGGCTTTTCCTCCATAATTAATACATATAGCAGCAGACAAATTATCTCCTTCATGACTTGCAACATATATCCTTAAATAGCCTTTATATGCATCTAACATATCTTTAAAGTAAGAATATGCTCTACATCCTATCTTATCACGTTTACACGTTATTTTATAAATATCATAAAACACTTTTAAGTCTTCTTCTAAAGTAGAATATCTAACCTTAACACCTTTTTTA
>HF996714.1:9594-13180 GCA_000433335.1 Clostridium sp. CAG:1219
TCTTATATTATATCTTGTCTTTTCAGAAAACCTCTTAAATAGACTTTCTTCATCTTCTCCATCAAGATTTAATATCATGTTATGTATCGGCTGTATCAATTCATCTACGCTAACTTCTTCTCCACTGACACGAAATCCATGATTTTTATATAAATTTGAAATTTCTTCATTTTGTAAAACCTCTGGATCCATCTTTATTACAAATATATTATATTTTTTTCTAAGTTCCTCTGCCTCTTTTAGTAAATTTTCGACAAGTTCTATATTTGAAATATCACATACTGGTCCTCTAGGACAATAAGCAAGATATGAATTTATTTTAGGAACCTTTTGAAGTAATATACTAAGTGAAGCTATAATGTTACCATTTTCACTAATGTATACAATTTCATTATTCCACTCTTTTTTTACTTTACTCCAATTTATATCCTGCATAAGGCTTGCACCAGGATAATTTCTTACGAAGTTGTTGTACATTTCTAATTCTTTTTTATCTTCTTTGTTTAATATTGGCATTACTTTTCACTCTTTTCTACTTTTTGTCCTTCTTTAGTATCTTTTACTAAATATCCTAGATTTAAAATTTTTTTTCTTAGCTCATCAGATAAGGCAAAATTCTTTTCTTTTCTTGCTTCTTCTCTTTTTCTTAAAAGTTCTTGTACTTCGATTGGTATTTCTGTCTCTTCCATCTTTTTATTTAGTTCAAGAGAAAGTACTGTATCAAACTTCATTGCAAGTTCATATACATCATTTGATTTTTCTTCTTTTAACAAATCCCACAAAACTGAAATTGCTATAGGCATATTTAAATTATCATTTATTGCATCTAAAAATCTTTCTTCATATTTTTTTATTTTTTCTTCTGATAATTTAGTATTTACACCTTTATTTTTATTTACCTGTTCTCTTAATTTATTTAATGATACTTGTGATGATCTAATTGCTTCCCAAGTAAAATTTAATTTATTGGTAAAATTAGAACTATATGTAAAATATCTAAACGCTAATGGCTCAATATTTTTTTCTTGCAATTGTGCTAAAGTATAAACGTTTCCCAAACTCTTTGACATTTTTCCGCCGTCTACTAGCAAAAATTCTGTATGTAACCAATATCTTGCCAAAATTTTTCCTGTTGCTCCAACAGATTGAGCTATTTCATTTTCATGATGTATTTGAATATGGTCTACCCCACCTGTATGAATATCAAATTCATCTCCAAGATATTTTCTAGACATTGCACTACACTCTATATGCCATCCTGGATAACATTTTCCAAATGCACTATCCCATTGCATAATATGTTCCTTTGGTGCCTTTATCCAAAGTGCAAAATCAAGTGGATTTTTCTTCTCACTATCTACTTCTATTCTAGCGCCTGCAAGAAGTCCATCAATATTGTTAGGTGAAAGATATCTACCATAGTTTTCTAATTTTGAAGTATCAAAATAAACTCCTTTTGAAGTTTCGTATGCATAGCCTTTATCTACAAGCTCTTTTACATACTCTTCCATTTCTTTAATGTGTTCAGTTGCCTTAACTACATGTTCTGGTAATTTAACATTTAGTGATTTTATATCATTCATAAATAATTTTGTGAATTTTTCAGCTATTTCATAAACGGACATATTCATAATTCTAGCTGATTTTTCCATTTTATCTTCACCAGAATCTGCATCTGAGGTCATATGCCCAACATCCGTTATATTCATAACTTGTTCTACCTTGTACCCATTATATTCTAAAACTTTTCTTAGAGTATCCATAAGAATATAAGCTCTCATGTTTCCTATATGAGCATAATTATATACTGTTGGTCCACAGCTATATATTTTTACAATTCCTTTTTGAATCGGAATAAATTCTTCTTTTTTTCTAGTTAAAGTATTATATAGTCTTATCACTTTACTTCCTCCTCTTTTTTCGTATATTATATAATATTCTATGTATATTTTCAATCTTATATCATTTTTTTAGACATATTTATTGTTTTTTAGGCTATTTTGTTTTATAATTTTTTTTGGAGTTGATAATATGTTTTTAAGTAAAAAGTCAAGAAGAAATAAAGAGCTTGATGGCGTATTTAAAATGATAGAAGAAAAAGAAAATATTATAGAAACTGAAGAAGAAAAAAACGAACGAATAATTAAAGCAAAAGAAATGAGTAAAATAAGATTAATACTTATACTCATTGTAGTAGGTAGCATATTAATTGCATCCTTATACTTAGTGTATACGATATATATGAAAACATCTGGTAAATATCTAAATTTAAAGTCTAAAAACAGAAATGAATATATAATAAATAATGTAGATGAAACACTACTTACGAATTATATTGAAAAGGGAAAATATACAATGGTATCTTTTTGGGCTTCATGGTGTTCAAATTGCCAAAAAGAATCAGAGGCATTAAATAGTTTTATGATTAATAATAAAGATATAAACTTTATAGTTGTATCTCATGATAATTCAGTTGATGAATTAAATTCATATTTACAATCTCATGAGAACTATAATTGGTTCATTATTTATGATAATAAAAAAACAATACGTGCAAGTATAGATAAAGATGCAAATACAATTCCAAGGACATACCTTTTAGATGGAAATGGTAATGTAGTTGATTTTATAAAAGGGATTGCTACTGAAGAAAAATTGAAAGAATTATATAAAAAGGCCAAGTGATTAATATTCACTTGACCTTTTCTTCATCACTAGTTCAGATACATCTTTATAAATTTAAGTTTGTATCATTTTCTTTTTTTCATAATTGGCTTTCGTGGTCATTCCACCACGAAGGTGTGCCTCTTTTTTGTTCTTGTTTAAAATTGCCTTGACTCTTCTATATGATTTGTAGTCAATTTTCTTTAAGTTCTCTGTTAAATGTTTGTGCACAGTAGATTTAGATGCCCCAACATTTTTTGCTACTGACCGGACTGTACCCCTAGTTTTTATCATTACCTCAGCCCAGTAAATCGTACTTTCAGAAGTAATTATTTTTCCCATAATAACCTTCCTTTCAATCAAAGAAATCTAAACTAATAATGTACTAACATTATATCATATTTGTCAAATTAACATTCTATTTTTTTTTATTCTTTTTTATAATAATAGATAATACCACAGCAGCAAGTATAATGGCTACTAAAATAAATATTTCTACCCATCCCAAATCCAAATATTGATACTATTTTACTGCCAAGTGACATGATAATTCCAGCAAGTATAACACCAAGTGTTACAGCAAATATACTAGTTTTAAAATCAAGCTTTAAGAAACTTGCAGCAAGAGTTCCAGTCCATGCTCCAGTACCTGGAAGCGGAATTCCTACAAAGATGAGTAGGGCCCAAAAGATACCAGTATTTCCTGCTGTTTTTCTTAATTTTTCTCCACCCTTTTCACCTTTTTCTAAACACCAAGTAAAAAATTTTCCAATTATTTTTTTATCTTTTCCCCATTCCAATACCTTTCTTGCAAAAAGATATATAATAGGAACTGGAAGTATATTACCAATTATTGCTATTATGTAGTACCAAAATATATTAAGACCCATACCCTCTGCTATAGGAATTGCTCCTCTTAATT
>HF996715.1 GCA_000433335.1 Clostridium sp. CAG:1219
TAGTACGGGATTTGGCGTAGATTCGGGAATGACTTATAATGTTATAACAGAGGAAAAGTATATAAATATTTCTGATATATCGGAAATAAAAAATATAGAATTTTACCATAATTTAATTGAAAGCCTTAGAAAATTAAAAAATGGAGCAACAAGAGAAAATTCAAAGGTAGTTGAAGAGGAAGGGAAAATAGAAAAAATATTTGAAAATAGAAGCTATGAAGATAATATATTTAACATTAATAATAGTTATGTTTGGTATGATAAAGAAAAATCACTAATAGATATGAATCTTTTTAGTAATGTTTGTGGAGAAGTTAAGGTTCTAGGATATAATATAAATGAAGATGCAAAAAGAAGTAATAAAATGTTAAAAGCAATTGCAATATATGTGGAGTAAAAAAATACCAAAGTTTCTTTTAAAACTTTGGTATAAGAATTATGGATTTTGTGTCAATATCTTAGTTATATTGTCAGTATGTAATTTTAACATTTCTATAAAAGATGTAGCAAGGTCTGAATCAAATTGTGTTCCTTTGCCATTTTCAAGCTCTGAAATGGCAAATTCTAGCGAAGCTTTATCTTTATAAGGACGTTTACTCATTATAGCATCAAAACTATCACAAATAGTAAGTATTTTTCCAAGATATGGTATTTCATCACCTTTTTTGTTATATGGATATCCTTTTCCATCTATTCTTTCATGGTGAACAATCATAATTTGTGCGATTTCTTTGAAATAGTCTGCTGCACCTACTATATTTGCACCTATAACAGGATGTAGTTTTATTGTATCATATTCTTCATTTGTAAGTTTTCCTTCTTTTAGTAATATGTTATCAGGACATCCTATTTTTCCTATGTCATGAAAAAGACCTGCCACTCTTAAATTTTCTACGTCTTTTTCAGATAAATTTAAGTATTCTCCAAAGTATTTACAAAGCGCAGAAACTCTTTTTGAGTGTTCTTCAGTATAATGATCTTTTGCGTTTATCGCATTTAGCATGATATTAACAAAATCAAACAAATATTTTTCAAATTTTAAACTCATTGCTTTAATGTTTTCAAGTTGTTCTATTTGTTTTACACCACTTTGTATAAGCATTATTAATTGATCAAATCTAGCACTTTTTTCAAAATATGCTTGAATGTCTAAGTTTTGCATAACTTCTATTGATGGTGCAAGATCTTTATGTATAGACATTAATATTATATAAATTTCTTTATCAAACTCTCTGACTAGTTCAACTATTTTATCACCGTTTACAGGTGAAAGTAAATAATTTACAATTAGAATATCATATTTATCTTTTTTTAGTGCTTCAATACCAGATATAGAATCTGTATATGAATAAAGAGTATGTCCATACTTTTCTAGAACAACAGAAAGTATTTCCATCATATTTACATCATCATCAATAATGAGAATTTTTTTTCCGTTTTTATTCATAAACTCACCACCTTAAGTATAGCAAATTTTTTAAAAATATTCAATAAAAAAAATAAATGTAGAGACAAAAAATGTATCTACATTTATTTTATAAATTTACATTAAATATATTAGTCTTTTTTACCAAATATTTTTTTAGAAAAATCATATATTACTGGGATTTCAAAAAAATCTCCATTTGCACTTTTAACAGCAGCTATAATAGCTAGAACCAAAAGAGCAGTCGGAATAAGTGATAATATTGTTCCTACAAAAGGAATACCAATTCCACTAACAATTCCTGAAATAATTGATACTATAAATTCAACTATAAATATAGTAGCTCCTTGAGCGTAATGTGCTCTATCTTGTTCACTAGCTTCTTTATCTGCATAAACAAATATTAAACCAAGAAAAGATATAATATAAGATAGCACTATTTTTGCTTTATTTGGATTTTCGTTCATAAAAAAACCACCTTTCTAACAGATACATTATA
>HF996716.1:0-4088 GCA_000433335.1 Clostridium sp. CAG:1219
TATTTTATAAATAATATATAATAATTATGTTGAACTTAAGGAGTGTTATCAAATGAAAATTGGTATTTTTACTGATGCATATAATCCAACGCCTAGTGGTGTTGTTACTTCTATAAATATGTTAGAAAAAGAGATGAAAAGAAGGGGCCATGAAGTATACGTATTTGCCCCTTCTAAATCTCAAATAAAAGATAATCAAAATGTATATATGTTAAAGAGTATGCCTTTAATAGTAGCAAAACAATATAAAAATAGAGTTGCGACATTTTATTCTAGAGAAGTTGCAAAACAAATAAAAGAATTAAATTTAGACATAGTGCATACACAATCTGAATTTTCTTTAGGACTTTTTGGAAAAATTATTGCAAGAAAGTTTAATATACCTTTTATACATACATATCACACAATGTGGGAAGATTACATTCACTACATCATTCCAATAAAAGGATCTCGAAATATATATCCCAAAAGATTTGCTAGGACTTTTTCAAAAAACTTTGTAACAAAAGCAGAATGTATTATAACTCCATCTAAAAAGACTGAAAAATACCTAAAATATAAATGTAAAATAAAAAATAAACCAATTTATGTTATACCAACAGGAATGGACATAGATCCTTTTAAAAAATCTAATTTTAGTCAGTCAGATTTAGTTTCTTTTAAAGAAAGTTTAGGATATAAAAAAGATGATAAAATAATTCTTTTCTTAGGAAGAATTGCCGAAGAAAAAAGTATAGACGTAATAATAAATAACCTTCCACTAGTATTTAATAGCATACCAAATGCTAAATTTTTAGTTGTAGGAGACGGTCCTTCAAAAGTCGAACTTGAAGAACAAGTAAAGAAATTAGGCATAGATGAAAGAGTAAAATTTACTGGTGTGGTTCCATGGTGTGATGTTCCTAAATTTTATAATATTGCAGATATATTTGTTAATGCTTCTATTACCGAAACTCAGGGTCTAACATTTTTAGAAGCTATGGCATCTAGTACGCCAATAGTTGCAAAATATGCTCCTAACCTTTCTGAATTCATAATTCACGGTGAAAATGGCATTCTAGTTAAACATGATAATGAAATATCAAAAGCAATCATTTCATTGCTTAATAATCCTGAACTTCAAGAAAAACTTGCAAGTAATGGATTTGTTACAGCAAATAAATATTCTTTAAAAGAATTTGGAGATAAATTAGAACTAGTATATAGTGAAATAATCAAAAACTATAAATTCAAAAGAGAAGCAGCCTCAAAACAAGAGATTGAAAGTGAAAATCAAAACTTATATAAAAAAATTACTAACGGTTTATTAAAAATCGCTGGAATAAAAAAATAGGATGTGAAAAGCGTATGCATTTTTTTATTGTTTTAGCAGTAATATTGCTAATATTGATTCTTATAACAATATCTACTACTATGATTAAAGTGTCTCTTTTGATATCTACTAGATTTAAATATGACACATTACCACTTATAATTCCTGGTATACTTTATATCATACTTTGGACTTTTATAGCGATATTATGGTTTATAACGGTAAATCATTTTATCCCAGAAGGGCTTATAAGTGTATTACTTGACCATATGTTAAAAGTAAGTACATCAGCTATACCATATAATATACTGATAGTTTCTGCTATTTGTTATTCAATTGTAGGAATAATATTACAAGTATTTGTTTTTTTAACTGTTAATATTCCATACGGAAAGATTAAGATGGCTCTAAAACTATGGTTTAAAAAGTTAAGTAAGTTCATTCGTGTTAAAGTATTAAAAAAGGATGAAAAGATTGGTGCAATGCCTGTATCTGACATATACATACCAGAAAAATGGGTTAGACTTACATTTTTAAATTCCTTAGTTTCTAGTATATTTTGCTATTCTCTTACATTATTTTGCATGTGTATTTTACTATTTGTAGGAAATATAGCTTCAGATAAGGTTTTAGAAAAATTTAATATATTAAAAAATGAAAAAGTTTCTGATAGTGTTTCTATTATTCAAAATAGCAATATGTAAAAAAGGTATTTGTGAATTTTATCTTCACAAATACCTTTTTTACATTCCTATATTCTTTAAATATTCGCCATAGTCTTCAATTATCTTTTTCCTTATGTTTTTGTTTTCATTACTACTTAACGTAGCATCTTTTCGTAGATTTTCTTTTACAGCCTCTTGAGTTATCTTTAGTACATTTATATCTTTTAGTAAATCTGCTATCTTTAGTTCTTGCAATCCTGACTGTCTTATACCAAAAAAGTCTCCTGGTCCCCTAAGTTCCAAATCTTTTTCTGCAATTTCAAAACCATTATTACTATCCCTCATAATAGCAAGTCTTTCTCTAGATTTTGTAGAGTTATTACTTGTTTTTAAAATACAAAATGACTCAAAACTTCCTCTACCAACTCTTCCTCTTAATTGGTGAAGCGAAGCCAGTCCAAATCTATCAGCATCCTCAATTACCATAACAGTTGCATTAGGGACACTAATTCCAACTTCAATTACAGATGTAGATATCAATATATCAATATTTTTTTCTTTAAAACTTTTCATTATTTCGTCTTTTTTGCCAGGTGGCATTTTACCATGTAAATACTCTACTCTAAATTCTTTAAAATCTTCTTTACTATATCTTTCATAAACATTTTCTACAGAATTTAAATCAAGTTTTTCACTTTCTTCAACTAATGGGCAGACAACATATATTTGTCTCCCTAAAGCTATTTGTTTTTTTATAAAGTTATTTACTCTTTCTTCTTGATTTCTAGTTGCTATGCAAGTTTTTATAGGGATTCTTCCCTTTGGTAATTCATCTACAATTGAAATGTCTAAATCTCCATATAGTACAACAGCAAGTGATCTTGGTATAGGAGTTGCTGTCATAACAATTGTATCTACACTTCTTCCTTTATTTGTAAGTTTTATTCTTTGTTTTACTCCAAATCTATGCTGTTCATCTGTTACTACTAAAGATAGATTGCAAAATTCTATATTATCTTCTAATATAGCATGTGTTCCTATTAATATATCTATTTCCCCAACTTTTAGTTCTTCTAAAATTTCATTTTTTTCTTTCTTTTTAGTACTTGAAGTTAAAAGTCTTACATTAATATTAAGTCTTGCAAAATATTCTTTTAATTCTTCATAATGTTGAGTAGCAAGTATTGCAGTAGGCGCCATTATAGCTGCCTGATATCCATTTTTTACTGCAAAAAAGCAAGCAACTGCTGCAATCATAGTTTTTCCTGATCCAACATCTCCTTGTACTAATCTATTCATAATTTTGTTAGATTTCAAATCATTTTTTATTTCGCTTATTACTCTTTTTTGAGCTCCCGTAAGTTCAAATGGTAACATACTAGTAAAATTCTCTTCATATAAATCATTATATAAATTAACTTTTTTTAATACTAAATCATTATTCTTTATTAATCTAAGTGCAAGCTGTAGTAAAAAAAGTTCTTCAAATATAAAGGTATTTCTTGAAAGTTTTATATCTGCTTCACTTTTCGGAAAGTGTATCTTTTTTAGCGCATCTCCTCTTTCCATCAAATTATATTTTTTCATAAATTCATTTGAGAATAAATTTTCAAATTTAATTTCTTCTTTTAAAGCTTCTTTTACTAGCCCCATTAAATACTTATTTGTTATTCCTGACGTCAAAGTATATATTGGAAAAATACCTTTTACATCATTAATCATTGTTGGAGAATAAACTTCTGGGCTCTCTACAGCAAAACATCTTCCATCAAAACAAGTTTTACCAAAAAACAGATACCTATTTCCTTCTAATATTTTAGTTCTTATATATTTTTGATTAAACCAAACAAGTTTTATCATCTTTCCATTGTTATCTAATCCAAAGCAACTATATATACTCAAGTTTTTTCTTATATATCTTACATTCATACTAGTACAAATTGTCGCAAAAAATAATGTATATTCATTATTTACAAATTGAGATGAATCTTTTACTTCTTCCCTATATTCATAATTTCTTGGATAAAATTCTATTAGATCTTTTATGCTATATATTCCAAGTTTATTTAAAAGTAATTCTTTAGTTGGCCCCACTCCTTTTAAAAATCTTA
>HF996716.1:4155-18410 GCA_000433335.1 Clostridium sp. CAG:1219
ATACTATAAACAATTGTTTGTCAACATAGACTTACTTTACGTCTATATAAAAATTACCATTATACTCAAGACATTTTTCTTCTAACAGTTTAAAATTGCAACATCTCTTAATAATATTTAGTGGAAACTTTCCATTAGTATACAACTTATAAAGCATATTTGATTTTTTTCTAACTTGAATATTATTCTTATTAAGCAAAATCACTTGTTCCCTGAGCATCTTTTTATATTTTTTATCTATATTACTATCAAGTTTATCACTATTTAAGTTTATAAGTAAATAATTTTTACTAGTAACAGGAATCATGTTATTAAAATTTATTACTCCTAATTCTCCATTTTTTATTTTAAAAAAATCTAACATATTTTTCATATTCTTGTGTTTTTTCTTTGGACTAGATAATAGGGCAAAATATTCAAATTTTTCTATATTAAAAAGTACGCCCAAGAAAGGACGCAATTCTTTTTCCCCATATTATATATAACTTTATTATCAAAATTCCTTAAATAATCACAATATTCATAATCAATTATTATTATTTTAAAATTTACTTTAAATCAAACTCATTTATATTAATTAATAGTAAGAACAATTATATATTTTTAGTTAAACGCTCAAAGTGAAATTTGTAGTATTTCTAAGATTTATTACTACAAAAATTGACACTATATGATTTTATATGTCAAAAAGGAGACTAGAAACAACTCTAATCTCCATCTATTTTGAGTTCCAATTTATGGCTGGATTCACCACTTTTTTGGTTACAATACGTAAACATTATTATTGTATGTAAAAACAATTAAATTATTTCACATTCAACACTGTATACATATGATACCACATATATTCATAAATTTGAATACTTCCTACTTATTTAAGTATCTCAAGTAATAATTTATTTACTATTTGTGGATTTGCCTTTCCTCTTGATTCTTTCATTATTTGTCCTACCAAAAATCCTATTGCCTTATCTTTTCCTGCTTTATAATCAGAAACTGATTGAGGATTTGCATCAACTACCTTTTTAACTATTTCTAAAATAGCTCCTTCATCTGTTACTTGTTTTAATCCATCTTCTTCTACTATTGTTTCAGGATCTTTCCCAGTTTCAAACATTTTTGCAAATACCTTTTTAGCTATAGCAGAGCTTATAATTTTTGTATCAACAAGCTTTATAAGTGAAGCTAAATTATTTGCAGTAACTTTTGAACTTGATATTGTAATTTCTGCTTCATTTAACATCTTAGCAAAATCACTCATTATCCAGTTTGCAACAGCTTTTGGATTTTTACAAATATTAGATGCTTCTTCAAAGTATAATGCTGTCTCCTTAGATGAAATTATTTGTTCTGCATCATATTCAGAAAGACCAAGCTCTCTCATGTATCTTTCTTTCTTTATATGAGGCATTTCAGGTAAAGATTTTCTTATATTTTCAATATATTCTTCTGATAATACTATAGGTGCCAAATCTGGTTCAGGGAAATATCTATAATCGTGTGCATCTTCTTTAGAGCGCATTGCATATCCATATCCTTTTACATCATCAAATCTTCTTGTTTCTTGATAAATTGTTCCACCATTTTCAAGTTCTTCAATCTGACGTGCAGCCTCAAATTCTATAGAATTATGTATTGCTTTAAATGAATTTAGATTTTTAGTCTCTGTTCTAGTACCAAATTTTGTTTCACCTTTTTTTCTAACAGATAAGTTTACATCGCAACGAAGTGATCCTTCTTGCATCTTACAATCACAAATTTCTAGATATTCTAGTATTGATTTTAATGTTTGCATATATGCAACTGCCTCGTCTGCTGAACGTATATCTGGCTCAGATACAATTTCTATTAATGGAACAGCACATCTATTCATATCAACTAAAGTATCTCCTGTATAGTCGTCGTGAATTAATTTTCCGGCATCTTCTTCTATATGTATTCTAGTTATTCCAACAGTTTTATCCTCTCCATTTACTTTAAAATCTAAATGGCCTCTCTCACAAAGTGGTAAATCATATTGTGATGTTTGGAATGCTTTTGGCAAGTCAGGATAAAAATAGTTTTTTCTATCTTGTTTTGAAAATCTAGATATCTCACAATTAGTAGCAAGACCTGCTCTAACTGCATACTCTACAACTTTTTCATTTAATACTGGAAGTACTCCTGGAAGTCCAGTACATATTGGGCAACAATGTGTATTAGGGTCTTGGCCAAATTTAGTAGTACATCCACAATATATTTTTGTGTTGGTTGAAAGTTCAGCGTGAACCTCAAGTCCAATAATCATTTCATAATCTTCTCTAATCACTTTTTTTCCCCCTTAGTTTATTTCTGGTTTTTTACTTCCATATGGAGTATTAGCCTCAAATGTATATGCTGCTTGTAATAATTTTTCCTCATTAAATGGTGCAGCAATAAATTGAATTCCAATTGGAAGTCCTGTATTGCTAAATCCTCCTGGCACAGAAATTCCTGGAAGCCCTGCTATATTTACTGGAACAGTATATATGTCTTCTAGATACATTTCAAGCGGATTTGAAGTTTTCTCACCGAATTTAAAAGCTGGCTTTGGTGCAGTAGGTATAATCATAACATCACATTTTTCAAATGCTTTTTTAAAGTCTTCAATTATTAAAGTTCTTACTTGTTGTGCTCTTTTATAATACGCATCATAATATCCAGATGAAAGTACATATGTACCAAGTAATATTCTTCTTTTTACTTCAGGACCAAATCCTTCTGTCCTTGATTTTTTATACAAATCTAATAAATCATCAAATTCTGCTGCTCTATGACCGTAACGTATTCCATCATATCTTCCTAAATTTGAAGATGCCTCGGCAGTGGCTATTATGTAATATGTAGCAAGTGAATATTTTGCATAATCTAATTTTATATCTACAATATTTGCTCCTAGTTCCTTCATTTTATTTACAGCATTATCATAAACTACTTTTACTTCATTATTTAATCCTTCTTTTATAAAGTCATTGTCTATTCCCACAGTTATATTTTTTGCATCATTTACTAAGGCTTGTCTATAGTCTTTTTTCTCTAAATTAGCAGATGTAGTATCAAGTGCGTCATGTCCTGCAATTACATTTAACATAATAGCAGCATCTTCTACATCTTTTGTAAAAGTTCCTATTTGGTCAAGCGATGAAGCAAATGCAATAAGTCCAAATCTTGAAACAAGTCCATATGTTGGTTTTAGACCAACTACAGAACAATAAGAAGCTGGTTGACGAATAGATCCACCTGTATCACTTCCAAGTGATGCATATGCCATATCTGATGAAACTACAGCAGCACTTCCACCGCTTGAACCACCTGGAACACATTCAGTATTCCATGGATTCTTTGTTTTCTTAAAGTATGAAGTTTCTGTTGAAGAACCCATTGCAAATTCGTCCATATTAGTTTTTCCTATTATAATAGCACCATTTTCCTCAAGTAATTTCACAACAGTAGCATCATATGGAGAAACAAAATTCTCAAGCATCCTTGAAGAACAAGTAGCCTTTACATCCTTCATACATATATTATCTTTTATTGCTATTGGAACACCGCCTAATATTCCAATATCTTCATTATTATCTAATTTTGCTTGTAACTCTTCAGCTCTTTTATATGCCTCATCTTTAAGTATTGTTATATATGCTTCCAGTTTAGGCTCTACTTTTTCAATTCTTGAAAATTGACTATCCAATACTTCTTTTATTGTAAATTCTTTATCTTTAATTTTCTTTGCTATTTGACTTAAAGTCATATTATAAAGTTCCATTTTGCCCTCCTATTCTACAACCTTCGGTACACTAACGCATCCACCTGCTTTAGTTGGTGCATTTTTTAATATTAGATCTCTGTCATATGAAGGTTTTACTTCATCTTTTCTAAATACATTCTTAATGTCTAATATGTGATTAGTAGGTTTTACTCCTGTAACATCTATTTCTGATAGAGTGTTGGCAAAATTTACTATATTGTCTAAGTCTTTAGTATATTTTTCTAGCTCTTCGTCTGTAAATTCTAGTCTTGAAAGCTTAGCTATATGAATTATATCATCTCTTGAAACTCCCATTTTCTATTCCCCCTTAAATAACAAAAGTATTATACTTCAAAATTGCTTACATGTCAATTATATATTATTCTTAGAAACCATATTTACTTAGCAATTTTCCCTATATTTTGAAAAATTTTAAATATATTCATATATGATATATTCTCAAATCCAGCTATATCTTTTTGGTATACAACAGCTGTATTAGTAGCGTATATTCCTATACAAGCTACTTCTAAAGATAGTGCGTCAGATAAAGATTTAACATTATCTTTAATATTTTTAGTGTCAGAATTTTTAATAGCTTCAAATTTAGAGTTAATATTTTCATTTATATTTAAATACTTTGAAAGATACTCTACATCAGGTGTTTCATCAACCCTTATATTTGCAAGGACTATATCATAATCTTTTTCATTTATTTTATTTTCTATATTTCCACTGTCACAAAGTAGAATATCTACTCTTATACCATTTATTTCTGCCATATTTTTTATACTTTCTGCTACATTACACTTAACCTTATCATCACTGTTTACTAAAAGTTTTAATATTGCTTCATTTCCTTCCTTGTTATAAATACCACCCTTTTTTGTCCATCCATTTGAAAGTAGTATATTATTTGCAGCAGTTATATCATATTTGTACATTATTCCAGAGTACATATAAGGTAAATCAATTAGCTCAATAAATGAATTATTAAGACTTTTTATTATACTCTCTCTATCTATACTGTAAAGTAAAGCTTGCCTTATTTCCTTTATTTTAAATATATTCGAATCTTTATTTCCAAATAAAAACAAAGCTTCTCCATCCCTATATTTTTTCATACTATAATCGTATTTTCCTATAAGTTTTAACACACTATCCGAGGATATAAAAATGGTATCTAGTTCATTTCTTTTAAATGCTTCTACCATATCTTGAGAATTACTGAAATTAGATATTTCTACACTTTCTAGATTCTTTTCTTTAACATTATCCATTCTATTGAATCTAACTTTTTCATTTTCAACAGCACACTTAAAATTTAAATTTTTAGCAGTAAGCAAAATATCATCATCGATATATATAGGAAAATCCAAATAATATATAAAATATGGAGCCTCTTCTTTTAATACCATATTAAATTCATAGTCTGAAACTATTTTTATATCTGATAGAACTTGCATTCTATCATAGTATATATTTTCTTTATTACTTAATATTTTGTATATCGTTGACTTTACATTATCAGAAGTTAATTTATAAGAATTATCTAATTTTACGTAATATTCCTTAGAATTTACTTTAGATATGTAAGATGCCAGTTCATATTTTATACTATAATCTGATTCTATTTCTACTAAACTTTTTGTAGCTAAAAAATACGCATCATTAATTATAAGATTATTTGATTTAAATATATTCTTCTCATAATTATTTGCAATTCCAACACTAAGATTATAATTTTCCTCTAATTTATTAGTTTCATCAAAAAATGCTGAAATTAATGGAACGTTCTCCATTTTTATTATTACTCTTGACAAAATAGCAAGCAAAAAGATGGCAAGTAAAATAAAAAAGATTTTTACAATGGTAAGAGAGAAAATGCTTTCTCTCTTTATCTTTTTTTGTTTTAACTTACCATTTATTCCATATTTATCATTTAGCATTTTTTTCTTTTTATCTATGCTTTTTCTTGTTACTTTTTTATATCTATCTTTAGCAATTATTCTATCGTTCAAAGTATTTTTCACCTACTTGCTTTGTAATATTATTATCATTTTTATAATAAATATTATCTTTAGTTTATACCAAAACAAGATTATTTTTTCTTTTTAGCTTTTGTACTCCTTGGAAGACCCAATTTATCCAAAAACACAATACCCTCTAAATGGTCTATTTCATGTTGTAATACTACAGCCTCTATATTTTTAGCACTTATAATTCTCTTTTTCCCATCAAGTCCAATGTATTCAACCTTAACTTTTTCAAATCTGTCAACATCAAAAAATACATCTGGATAACTTAGACATCCCTCTTCCACCTTTACAAGAGTTTTTGATTTCCAAATTATTTTAGGATTTATTAATACCATAGGTTTCTTTTTTGCTCCCTCTTCTATGTAACTTACATCATAAGTTATCATACGAATAGTCTTACCTACTTGACATGCAGCAAGCCCAATACCATCATATTTGTACATAGTATCTAACATATCATCTGAAAACTGTTTTATTTCATCATTAATTTCTCTAATTTCTTCACATACGGTTTTAAGAATTTCATCTTCACCATATCTAAGTTCTAATACTGCCACGTTATTACTCTCCTTTTTCTTCGTTTTGCGCATCATTTTGCCCCATTTTCAATTCTTGCCATTGTTGTTTTGTAACAAGTACTTGTCTTGGTTTACTTCCATCATATCCAGAAATCAAACCTCTCTCTTCCATTTGGTCTATTATCCTACCTGCCCTTGAATATCCAACTTTAAACTTTCTTTGTATCATAGATGCTGATGCCTGTCCCATGTCTATTACCAAATTTATTGCATCTTCTAAAAGTGGATCTTCATCTGATGTTTCTTCGCCAAATTCGTCATCTTTCATTGAAGGTTTATTTCCTTTTCCCTTAAGAGGAGTATTTTCTATAGATTGAATTATATCCTCATTATAACTGTACTTATTATTTTCTTTTATATAATTTACTACTGCATCTATTTCTTTTTCTGAGACGAAAGTTCCCTGCATTCTAAGAGGTTTAGTCTCGCCAACTGGGAAGTATAACATATCTCCTTTTCCAAGCAATTTCTCTGCACCAGCCATATCAAGTATAGTTCTTGAATCTACTTGTGATGATACTGTAAAAGCAATACGTGATGGAATATTTGCCTTTATTATTCCTGTTACAACGTCTACAGATGGACGTTGCGTTGCAATTACAAGGTGCATTCCAGCAGCCCTTGCCATTTGTGCAAGTCTACATATTGCATCTTCAACATCATTTGGAGCAACCATCATAAGGTCTGCAAGCTCATCTACAATTATAACAACCTGTGGTAATTTTGCCATTCCTTCTTTTTCCATACTTTCATTATAAGACTTTATATCTTTTACGCCCTTTGATGCAAAAAGTGCATATCTTGATACCATTTCTTGTACTGCCCAATTAAGAGAACCAGCTGCTTTTTTAGGATCAGTTACTACTGGAATAAGCAAATGAGGTATACCATTATATCCTGAAAGTTCTACCATTTTTGGATCTATTAATATAAGTTTGACTTCACTTGGCTTTGCCTTATAAAGTATTGAAACTATTATTGAATTTATACACACACTTTTTCCAGAACCTGTGGCACCTGCAATAAGCATATGAGGCATTTTGGCTATATCGCCAACTTGAATATCCCCGGCTGCATCTTTTCCTAAAGCATAACACACTTTAGATTTATGATTTTTAAATACATCAGACTCTATAACTTCACGTAAAGAAACAGCCTCTGACACTTCATTTGGTATCTCTATTCCAACAGCCGCACGTCCAGGTATTGGAGCTTCTATACGAATTGATTTTGCTGCAAGATTTAGTGCTATATCATCTGATAGATTTACTATTTTACTTACCTTAACGCCTACACTTGGCGTAAGTTCATATCTTGTTACTGTCGGTCCTTTAGTAATATTTGTTACCTTAGCTTCTACACCAAAACTTGCTAAAGTTTTTTGAAGTTTAACTGCTGTAGCATGGATAGCTTTTTTATCAAAAGTTGCTGCGCCTTCTATTTTCTTTAACAGTCTAATTGGTGGGATTTCATAGTTGTCTTCTTCACTTTCTGTTGTTATATGATCTAGTGTTAACACTTCTTTTACAGACTTATCATCCTTTTGTTCCTTTTGCTGTTTAAAAAATTCATCTCTTTTTTTACTTCCTATTTCTTCTTGTTCAGAAGGTTTTCCGCCAAGTTTATTAAAATCAAATTCCACTTGTTCTGTTTTATCAAAAACTAGATTTTTTTCAGGTTCTTTTGAACCTTTTTCAATCATTTTCTCTTCTAATAAAGCTTTTCTTCTAAGTTGTCTTTTAGTAAGCTTCTCCTCTTTGCTATCACCAATAATCTCAGAATCTTCATCAAATACTTCGTCTTTTCTAAATAATATAGTAACAGCCCTTACAATTACATTTGCAATAGCTACAAACATATTATAAAGAAAATAGAAAAACTGTTTAAGTGATACATTAAAAACACAAAGGACACTAAAAAATGTAAATATTGAAACTATAATTTTAGTTACAACAGTTCCTATGATGCTTATTAAAATGGCTGCTAACATCCCTCCTACAAGTCCACAATACTCAAGTTCATTTATAGTATTCCAATAACAATTATCGACACAAAATCTAATAAAGTTATCAAATATATTATATTGCTTTAAAGTATATGCTCCAACTAATATTGAAAACATTACCATTAAAAATATTGCCTTATAAAATTGTTTTGATACTTTAACATGCTTTTCTGAAATTATTAAGTATATTCCTATAATTCCAAGTGAAAGTGGAAGAATATACATTGCAACTCCAAATATACCATATATAATAGTCCTCAATGATTTTATAATTCCACTCATTCCTGAGAATGTCATAAGTATAAACACAATAATTCCTAGTGCAACTAAAGTGCCTCCTAGGAAATCTTGCATAACTGTTTTTTTTATCTTATTTTTTGCTCTTGTTCTTGCTCCACTTTTTGCAGAAGATGAAGTAGATTTTTTTGCAGTTGCTCTTTTTCTACCCATAATACACACACCAACCCCTAATATAGTGCTATTTTAATTCTTTTCTATTTTCGTGAACTATTTGCATAGTTTCTCTTAATACTTCTTCAACTTTGCCTAAAACAGAATCAGCATATTCTTTTGTACCAATTCTAATTTCTTGAGATAGTTTATTTGCGCTCTCTAAAATTTCTTCTTTTTGATCTAGTGCTTGTTTTGTTATAACATGCTCATCAACCATTGATATTATTTTGTTTTCTGCCTCTTTCATAAGATTTTCTGCTTGAGCCTCAGCATCTGACATTATTCTTTGTCTTTCCTCTTTAACCCATTTGGCTTGTTTTAATTCATCTGGTAATTTAAGTCTTATGTCTTCTAAAACTTCACGTAATTCCTCTACATCTACCATAACTTTTGAAGAAAATGGCACTTTAGTTCCAGCTTCTAATATTTCTTCTAATCTTTCAAGTAAAGTAAAAATTTCCATTATTAATCCCTCCACCTATACAGTTTTAAAATAACTGTACCATAAGTTCTTTCGTCAAAACATTCTATGTTTTGAAAACTATCAAAAATTTGTTCATTCTTCATTAGTTTTTTATTTACAAAAGACTTGTCCGTTTCGTACACAATTATACCATCTTTTTTTAAAATTTTCCCTTTATTATCTGATATAAATTCAAGTGACTTAATACCACACTCACTATCATAAGGTGGATCTAAAAATATGATATCAAAAAGATATTCTTCATTTACTATTTGTTTAAGACATTTGGTATAATCTTTCTTCGTTATTTTAACATAATTTTCGGAATTAGTCAACTTAATATTGTTAACTATAGTAGATATACAAACATTTTGAAAGTCATTTATAAATGCAAATTTTGCTCCTCTACTTATAGATTCTAAAGCAAGATTACCAGTACCTGAAAAAAGGTCAAGCACTGAGGCATCTTCTAGTTTATTTGATATTATGCTAAATAGTGCCTCTTTTACTCTGTCTAATGTTGGTCTGGTTGATATTGTTTTTGGACCTTCTATTCTCTTTGCTTTATATTTTCCTGCAATTATTCTCATAATTTATCATTTTCTCCTATTACATCTAGTACATGCGGTTTATTTGCTAGTGCATTTCCAATTTTTTCATCTATATCTTGAATTATTATTCCATCACTTATATAAGAAAATGCCTCTTCAAATTTTTCCCTATCATTATAAAATACTTTTACAATTGTATCTCCCTCTGTAACATATGCGCAAACCTTTTTTACGAACTCAAATCCAACGCCAAAATCTATTGTGTCTTCTTTTTTTAGTCTTCCTCCACCAAGGCATACTAGTGCCTCTCCAATTTTTTTGCTATTAATATCTGTAATACATCCTGTTCTTTCTGCTTTTATTTCTTTTAAATACTTTACGCTATCTTTTAATACAGGATATTCAATTATTGTTCCATCCTTTGAGAATCTAACTTCTTTTGTCATTCCGCCTTGAGCTTTTATAAGTTCTAAAAATTTATTATATGCAACCTTGCTAGTTATAGCTTTTTTTATTTTTTCTTTACATACATCAAAGTTAATGCTTTTATCTTTCATTCTAATCATAAAGCTTGCCATAGCCTCTACTATTTCTTTTAAATCTTTGTGTAAATCTGACTCATACTCAAATTCATTTTGATTTAAAAACTCGATTACTTCTTTGATTTCTAAGGCATTTCCAACCATTTTACCAAGTGGTTCATTCATAGAAGTAATAACAGCGCATGTTTCCAAATTTGCAAGTTTTCCTATCTTTACCATTGTAGCAGCAAGTTTTCTTGCATCTTCTTCAGTTTTAGCAAATGCTCCATTTCCAACTGTAACATCAAGTACAAGTTTGTCAGCTCCACAGGCTATTTTTTTACTCATTATTGATGCTGATATAAGGTCTATTGATTCAACTGTAGCGGTTGTATCACGAAGGGCATATATTTTTTTATCTGCTATTGCAATATCTTTTGATTGACTAATTAGACAAATTCCTATATCTTCTACCTGTTTTTTTGCCTCTTCAACTGATAAATTAACATTGTATCCTTCTATAGACTCTATTTTATCTGCAGTTCCTCCAGTAAATCCAAGTCCTCTACCTGACATTTTAAAACATTCTATTCCTAGTGCAGCCACTATAGGAAGTACTATAAGCGTTATTTTATCGCCAACGCCTCCCGTAGAATGCTTGTCTACAATTTTTCCAACCTTTGCTCTCAAGTCTGACAAATCTAGTGTTTTACTTGAATTTGCCATAGCAAATGTTAAATTGACTAATTCTTCACTGCTTAGTCCATTAAGATATATAGCCATAATAAGTGCTGAGGCCTGGTAGTCTGGTATATTATCTTTGCTATATTCATTTATAAAATATTCTATTTCAAGTTTAGTAAGTTCCTTTTTATCTCTTTTTTTCTCTATTATATCGTACATTCTCATAAAAAACACCTATATTTCCTTCCAAATTCCATATTTTAAATTATCCATTGCATCATTTTGCATAACTTCTGTAAGATTTAAGCATCTATCATAAACTCTAATTTCATAATAATTTTTCTTTCCACTAACATATATTTTGCTAAATCCTTTACTCTCCTCGTCTATTGCTTTTTTGGATAATAGCTTTCCATTTACATATATCATTCCTGTCTTGTTTGTAGCGTTGTATGTAAATGTTATTTTAGAGTACGAATTTGTTTCAAAATTTACTTTTTCATCTATAAAAGCTGAAGAAGCGTTTAATCCAACATAAAGTTTTTTCTCTGATGTTGCTTTATGATGCATAATAAATCCATCTGAGTATAAAAATGATTTTTGATTTGAATTATAATTACCATATAGTTCCTTATACACAACCTCTACAGTATAAGAAGATTTATCTGCAATATCTGTTTGAATATATGTTGTATTATCTATAGATGTAGTATTTGATGTAATATTATTAACATAAAGTTCACTACCACTATTTCCATTTACTATCTTATCAGTTGATGCACAAATTAAATTTGCTGTACTTAAGCTTAAATCAAATTTCGCACCACCAATATATGACAAGTCATAATTTACATCCTTTTGATATTCCTCAGTTCCACCAATAAATACCAATTTTCCACCAATTATTTTAACGTTTTTTATATCATCTGATGATATTGTAGTTATAATGCTTTTAATATTTTCACCATCAATTTTGCTATCACCATAATATACGCAATTTTTATCAGCATAAAGCTTACTTGAATCATATTTTGCACCTTCTACATATTCTCTGTCTACTATGTAGTCCTCAAGTTCTGCTCTATAATTTTCTAAATTAGAATTAAATTTCATATTCTCTGTTTTTCCGACATAGTTATTATTTTTTATTATTGCAACGCTAACTCCAGTAAGTATTATAATGATTACTATCGTTATAATAAGTGTTACTAAAGTAATTCCCTTTCTATATTTAAAATAATCCATATAAATATTCACCTCAAAACTAAATATATTTTATATCAATTTTTGCTATTTATCAATACTTTTAATTATTTGCATTTAATATTTGATCAAATATATCAGATTATAGAATATATACAAGCATAAAAAAATATAATTTTTTGAGGTGTTATAATATATATGTGTGGTTTTTGTGGTTATGTAAATCCAAAAGGAAATAATAAAACTATAGAAAAAATGACTTCAAAATTAATAAACAGAGGACCAAACTTTCAAGATACATACATAGACGAAAATGTTGCACTAGGTCATACAAGACTTAGCATATTAGATCTTTCATCCGCTGGCAATCAACCAATGAAAATTTCTTATAATGGAAATGAATATATAATTGTTTATAATGGAGAAATTTATAATCAGGATGAAATTAAAAGTATTTTAAAAGAAAAAAAAATACAAATAAAAACAAAGTGTGACACTGAACTCGTACTTCTTTTATACATTATTTTCGGTGAAAAAGTTGTAAATTTTTTAAATGGAATTTTTGCATTTTCAATATATAACAAAAATTTAAATACTTTATTTTTTGCAAGAGATCATTTGGGTATAAAACCTTTATTTTACACAAATCCTAATTCAAATTTGCCTTTTGTGTTTGCATCTGAAATAAAAGGAATTTTAGCACACGAAGAAGTTAATGCCATATTAGACAAGGAAGGATTAAAAGAAATGTTTGCAGTCGGTCCGTGTCATACCCCAGGAAAAACTTTCTTTAAAGATATTTTTGAACTTAAGGCTGGACATTATGCCATCTACAAAAATAATACTTTTAAAACTCGCAAATATTGGGATCTTCCAACATATGAAATAAAAGATGATGAGGAGACAATAATAAAAAATATCCACGATATGCTAGTCTCCTCTACCAAAAGACAGCTTATATCTGATGTTCCTATATGCACGATGTTATCAGGAGGAATAGACTCTAGTATTCTTACAAAAATTGCAAATGATAATATAAAAGACTTAACTACTTTTTCCATAGATTTTGATGGAAATGATAAAAATTTTGTTGCAAATTCTTATCAATCAAGTAGAGATAGTATTTATGTAGATATAATGAAAAATTATCTTAAAACAAATCATATAAACATCACACTTGATAATTCATACCTATTTGATATGCTTGAAAAATCGTTAATTGCTCGTGATATGCCTGGAATGGCAGATATAGATAGTTCCATGTATGCATTTTGCAATAGTATTTCGAAAAATAATTTCAAAGTATGTATATCTGGAGAGTGTTCAGATGAAATTTTTGGAGGATATCCATGGTTTTACAAAAAGCACTTAAAAGAAGCGTTCTATGAGAATAAATTTCCATGGGCACTATCTAACAATTTAAGATCAAATATAGTAAACCCTGAGTTACTAACAAAGAAAGATATAGATGATTATGTAGAACTTTCAATAAAAAATACGTTAAAAAACGTTGTCCTAAATAGTGATGATAAAGATGAAAATTATTTTAGAAGTGTAAATTATTTAACTATAAAATGGTTTATGAATACATTAATTGAACGTACTGATAGAATGTCTATGGCAAATTCTCTTGAAGTTAGAGTACCATATGCTGATTACAAATTTTTTGAGTACATATATAATATTCCAGGTTCACTAAAATTAAAAAAAGAAAGTGATGAAACAAAAGTAGTAGAAAAGAATCTTTTAAGAAAAGCTTTCGAAGGAGAAATTCCAAATGAAATACTATATAGGAAAAAATCTCCTTTTCCCAAAACATATGATCCAGTATATCTAAAACTTGTAGAAGATACTCTAACAAAAATTTTAAATAATGAAAATTCTAAAATTAATAAAATAATAAATAAAAATTTTGTACTTGATATGATAAAAATGCACGGTGAATCAATAACTGAAAACTGGTTTGGTCAACTTATGACATATCCCCAAACT
>HF996717.1 GCA_000433335.1 Clostridium sp. CAG:1219
GAATAATAAAGATATTAAATTGAAATATAACCTAAATTTTAGTTTAGGTTATATACGTTTTTACATATGGAAGGGAAGAATTAAAGATGAAAAATTTAAGAAATGTAGCAATTATAGCACACGTTGACCATGGTAAGACAACTCTTGTTGATGCGCTTTTAAGACAATCTGGTACATTTAGACAAAATGAACAAGTAGAAGAACGTGTAATGGATTCAAATGATATAGAACGTGAAAGAGGAATAACAATACTTTCTAAGAATACAGCAATAAAATATAATGGAATAAAAATTAATATTGTTGATACACCAGGACATGCTGATTTTGGAGGAGAAGTAGAACGTGTTCTTAAAATGGTTGATGGGGTTATACTTGTAGTTGATGCGTTCGATGGACCAATGCCTCAAACAAGATTTGTACTTAGCAAGGCGCTTGCACTTAATCTTGTTCCTATAGTTGTTGTAAACAAAATAGATAGACCTGGCGCAAGACCAAACGAAGTAGTAGATGAAGTATTAGAACTTTTTATGGATCTTAATGCTAGTGATGAGCAACTTGATTTTAAAGTTATATTTGCTTCAGGTAAAAATGGTTTTGCTAAATACTCTTTAGATGAAGAAAATAATGATATGAAACCTTTATTTGAAACTATAATAAATACAGTGCCAGAACCCGCAGGAGATGATAGTGAACCTTTACAACTTTTAATTACTAATATAGATTATGATGAATATACCGGTAGAGTTGGTATAGGAAGAATTGAACGTGGTAAGATATTAAACGGTCAAAATGTTGCGGTTTGTAAAAACGATGGCACAATTCAAAATATTAAAATAGGAAAATTATTCACATATGATGGACTAAAAAAAGTTGAAGTAGACGAAGCTACTTGTGGCGATATCGTTGCTGTTCAAGGGCTCGCTGGAATTAATATTGGAGAAACTTTAGCAGATCCAGAGAATCCAGAAAAAGTTGACTTTGTTGATATTGATGAACCAACAGTTTCTATGACATTTTCTGTAAATAACGGCCCATTTGCTGGTAAAGAGGGCAAATTTGTTACATCAAGGCATCTAAGAGATAGACTTTATAAAGAATTAGAGACAAATGTTTCACTAAGAGTAGAAGATACAGATTCTGCAGATAGCTTTAAAGTATCAGGACGTGGAGAACTTCATTTATCTATTTTAATAGAAAATATGAGAAGAGAAGGCTTTGAGCTTTTAGTTTCTCGTCCTACAGTAATAAATAAAGTTATAGATGGTGTAAAATGCGAACCAATGGAGCTTGTTACTATTGACGTTCCAGAAGAATATGTTGGAACAGTTATGGAAAAAATGGGAAATAGAAAAGCAGAAATGACAAATATGTCTTCTTCTCAGTCACAAGCAGGTTATAGTAGACTTGAATTTAAGATACCAGCCCGTGGACTTATTGGATATAGAAGCGAATTTATGACTGCAACAAAAGGAACAGGAATTATGAATCATATTTTTGCAGGATATGAACCTGATAGAGGGGAAATAATGACTAGAACTCATGGAACTGTAATTGCATTTGAACAAGGAAAAGCTACAGGTTATGGACTATTCAATGCTCAAGAAAGAGCAAGTCTATTTATTGGACCTGGAACTGAAGTTTATGCTGGTATGATAGTTGGAGAAAATTCTAGAAGTGATGATCTTACTGTTAATGTATGTAAAGAAAAACATTTAACTAATACTCGTGCTTCAGGAAGCGATGACGCTTTAAAATTAGTTCCACCAGTTACTCTATCACTTGAACAATCAATAGAATTTATAGCAGATGATGAACTAGTTGAAGTTACACCAATTAATATAAGACTTAGAAAGAAAATACTTGATCCAACATTAAGAAATAGAGAGTCAAGAAAATAATAAATGTATAAAAAGAAAAAACCGCAACTTTTAAG
>HF996718.1:0-4621 GCA_000433335.1 Clostridium sp. CAG:1219
AATGACTCTGGGATTTACTATACTTATCTCCTTCATAAGTTTTTTACCCGTAGGACTTGTTAAAAACATTTCAACGAGTGTTGCATGACTTATAGGGCCTTTAAGCACTATTTTTTGAGAAATTTCTCTCCACTGCTCGCGCCTTGCATTTGAAATATTGCTTTCTTGCATATTATCCTCCTTTATAATTATACTTTAGGCCTTAAGTTTAATCTTATGTAATCAATTATAACATACTTTTTGTATTCTTTCAAGAAAAAAGTATCTGTAATTAAATTTTACAGATACTTTTTTTAAAGGGGGTTAATCTCTTCCTGTAATTTCAGTGACGTTAAGATCTCCTGCATTATAAAACGAAGCACAAGCCGTTTTATCTCTTTGTGGAGCTCCCTCATCAATTTTTGAAGTACAAGGGCAAACTTGAATTTTTTCAAGTCTACATGAACAATCTTCAATGCAGTTGTGTACACATTCACTAACATTGCATTTAATTTTTTGATCATTTTTTTCTTTATCTGCCATAAAAAAATCGCCTCCCAAAAATATTATTTGCAATTAAATTTACATTATTCTTTAATCTTATCTCTAAGTTGTCTATGATATGATATAGTAAATCTATGAATTTCATCTTGTAAAAAAGTTATAAAATTAAAGACACTTTTATCCTGCTCTATCGAGATTTCATTTCCATCAATATCCATAAGAGCTCTTGTTCTATGTTTATCATTTTTTACCATTCCATATATAGACACATCTCCTATAGACTCCTTTAATTTTTCTTTAACTTTTGAAAGTTGAGTTTTTCCGCCATCTACTAATATTAAATCTGGTAAATTCCATTCATCTTTTCTGTTTATTCTTCTTGATATTACTTCTGCCATACATTTTGGATCATCTTGCGTTAGTGTTGATTTTATTTTATATTTTCTATACATAGATTTATTTAGTTTTCCATCTTCATATCTTATCATGCATCCAACAATATAGTCATTTCTTAAATTTGATATATCAAAACACTCTATTGAATTTAATGGTTCTATATTTAAAAGCTCAGATAATTTATATACAGCGTTATTTTTACTATTTTCTATATTTATCTTTATATTATTTTCTACCATTTTAATTAAATTTAATTTTTGACCTTTTTTAGGAACTATACAAGAAATACTAAATTCATTTAATTTAAAAAATTCTTGCAATGTTTCTATATTCTCATCGGACAATTTAATATATATTTTTTTAGGCACTTGTCTATTTTCTTCTAAGTAATATCTTGATATTATACTAAGTAAGTTATCTTCTATCTCCTCTTTTTCTACCTCAGAAATATTTATATTATCATTTAACACAATCTTATGATTTCTTATTTTAAATATTTGAACATGCAATTTTCCATCGTTTAATATATACCCTACAATATCAGAATTTATTTCATTTAGATTTGCTACTTCTTGCTTTTCATATACTTTGTTTATGCTATCAAGCCTCTTTTTTAGTATTGCCGCTTTTTCAAATTCCAAACTTTCTATTTTCTGATTCATTTCTTCTGTTATACTTTTAACTAAATCTTTTTGCTTTCCTTGCAAAAAATTTATTATTTGATCTATCATTTTTTTGTATTCTAAATCATTTACTAAATTAGAACATGGGCCTAAGCACCTTCCAATATAATAATAAAGACAAGGAGAATTTTTACTTCCTCTTTTTATATTCTTACATCTTCTTATTGGAAAAGTTTCCTTTATAATTCTAATAGTTTCTTTGATGGCAGCTACGTCAGTATATGGTCCAAAGTAAAGATTGCCATCTTCTATTTTTCTTCTTGTAATAAATATACTAGGATACTTTTCTTTTATAGTTATTTTTACATAAGGATACGTTTTATCATCTTTTAGCATTACGTTAAATTTAGGACTTTTTTGCTTTATATAGTTACACTCTAGTACTAATGCTTCAGCTTCGTTTTTTGTAACTATATATTCTATATCTCTAATTAACTTAACCATATTTTCTATTCTCTTTGACTTATTATTTTTTTGAAAATATTGTCTTACTCTTTTTCTTAAAGAAATGGCCTTACCTACATATATAACTTGTCCATCCTCGTCTTTCATTTGGTATACACCAGGAGAGAATGGAATATTTGATACTAAGTTTTTAACATATTCATTTGGGTACATATACTTTTTCACCACCTTTTTATAAGAAAAAAGAGAACACAAAATGTGCCCTCTTTCATTATTACAAATTATTATCTTAAGCTTCTTCTTCAGTCTCGTTGTATTTTTCGATGATAGTTTTTTGTAACATTTCTCTAGTTTCAGTGTTTATTGGATGAGCTATATCTTTAAATTCTCCGTTTGGAGTTTTTCTGCTAGGCATAGCAATAAATAAACCTTTATCACTTTCGATAACTTTGATATCGTGAATTACGAAAACATCATCAATAGTTATAGAAGCTATAGCTTTCATTCTATTTTGAGAAGCTACTTTTCTTACTCTAACGTCTGTTATTTGCATGTTCTACACCGCCTTCCTGTAAACTTACCGAGTACAACTATATTATACACTATACAGAGGCATTGTCAAGCATTTGCATATTAATTTTTCCAAAAAGATCCAAATTAAATTAATACGCTATTTTTCGCTATTTTTCGACATTTACATAAGATTTATTTTTGTTCTTTTCGCATCAAAATATACCTTACTATCTATATATTCTGAAAATCCTTCCATTATAGTTTCGGGTCTTAAATTTTCTTTTTCGTTTGATACAACAGTAACATCTAGAGTGTTAAAATTATACTTATAGTCAAGTATTAGAGGTTTTATATTTACTTTTTCTAATCTATTTTTACTTTTTTTAGTAACAAGTACTTCATCAGATCCTAAATATTCCTTCATTTTATCCTGATATCCTTTTTCAAGATAATTTATCTCAGTAGTTGTTTTATTTTCTAGAATCTCTTTTATATAATTAATTTTTATTTCATAATCACTTGAAACTACTTTAGCAGGTAGTTTTACAAGATCTAGGGGTTCTACTTTACTAGCGGATAGTATTGTAATCCCATTTGGTAAATTATCATTTAATATTTTTACAAAATATGATATATCTACACTTTCTTTTAATACCACTTCTGCTATCTCCCCAACACTTTCAACTCCAAGTTCAAGTGGAGATGCAAGTTCTATTTTAGGAGAATTCTTTTTATAATAATCAATTTCTATATTTGCTTTTTTGAATGTTTTTTCAAACAATCTAATTAAATCATCATTTGTTAAATAAAGAGCAAGTTTAGATTTGCTATATGTAAATCTAATTTTTTCCAAACTACTCACCACCTTCTAAAGTAAATAAATTGTGTAATTATTATATAACATTTTTTATAAAAAAGCAATAGTATCAACAATATTTAAAGTATTACTTTCCATAATTATGTTATCTGTTTATTTTTAGTAAATTCATTTCTTTAGTATAAAGACCTCTTACGGCATTTGTCAACATTTTAGCTCCAACTGTAGCACCTACTATAGAATTTTTGCCCAAACTTAAGTTGCAAAAACAATTTGGCATACTTGGTATTTCATCTACTATCGGAAGTAGATCTTTTGTTCTTCCAACAGTTCCATTGTATGCATATTCAATAGTAACCTCTTCTGTGTCCGGTAATAATCTTTGAAGAGAAATAAGAAGCCTTCTATATCTATCATTTGCAATCATTTCAAAATATTTTTCATCTAAAAATCTATCTGTATATTTTATTGCCTCCCCTGTAAATATTATTCTTCCATCTTTTGTAAACCTTAAATAGTGATAAGGTTCTTGCATATCTTTTAATACAAAATTCATTTTCTCTTGGCTTACATTCTTAATTGGTTTTGTGACTATTGTAAAGTTTTTATAAAATTCTATAGGAAGGTTATCAACGTATTTTACAGTTTCAATTCCGGTAGAAAATATAAGTTTCGAAGCCTCTATTTTAAATCCATTATTTGTAGTACATATAACGCTATCATATCCACACTTTATATTATCTACACTTGTATTTTCAAAAATTTGAAAATTTTCAAATCTATCTAAATATTCAAATAAACATTGAGTAAATATATATGGATTAATTATTGCACCTGCCCCATAGGTTACTATACCACTATTTAGATTAATTTTATCATATTTATTATCAATAATTAAAGTATTAAATCCAGCTTTTTTTCTTGCCTCATATTCTCTTAGAACATTTGCCTTTTGCATAAATTTACTAGAAATGTAAATATTATTTTTTTTACTAAATCCCGTATCAAAATCTATTTTTTCATCTATTTTTTCTATGTCATCAATTGCTTTATAATAAAGCTCATACATTTTTCTTGCTTCGTTAATTCCAATTAGTTTTTCTAATTTATAAAGTTCAATTCCCGTATCCATTTCTAAAATAGCAGATGATGCTATAGTAGATCCGTACCCTACTATATTTTTTTCTGTAACTATTACATTTGCCCCTTCTTTTACTAAAAAATAGGCAGTTATTGCACCATTTATACCTCCACCTACAACAATCACATCACAACTTGCGTCATAAGTTAAATATGGATATGTATTTTTTATTTCTTCATTTTT
>HF996718.1:4642-10050 GCA_000433335.1 Clostridium sp. CAG:1219
CTTCCAATATATATTTCCATTAGCATATTCCATTTTTTCCCACCTCTATATTTATTTTTATTATATTAATATATTTTATACTAACTAAATTCAAATAAATTAAATTTGACAAAACTAGAAGGATTTTGACATACTAAAATATAATAAAATGAATATATATTATTAAGGTGATACAAATGAAAAAAATAACAAAATACAGATTAGTACTAATGATGATAGTAGTTTTAACACTTTTTTTAATTTCAAATGTGTTTGGCTATTCTGGTTCAAATTACAAACCCAAATATGGAGTAACAACCACTAGAGTAAATTTAAGGAAATTTGCCAATACTTCTTATGCAGCTATAAAAACCCTTCCTAAAAATACTAAATTAAAATTAGTTGGCGAGGTAAATAATTTTTACATAGTAGAACTTACAAACTCCCAAGTTGGACTAGTTTCAAAAAGTTATATAAAAATCTCTGGTTCTTCACTTCAAGGCGCTAAAGTATATGAAAATGTAAGAAAATATTACGCTACAGTCAACGTAACAAAAGCTGTAGTAAGATCGGGTCCGTCAACCTCGTATGCTTCTTACTACCAATTAGTAAAGGGAGCAAAGGTTGAGGTTATTGGAAAAATAGATAATTTTTTAATGATAGTATCAAAAAATAATTTAGTAGGACTTATTAGGTCAGATCTATTAAAAAAGATAGACACAACTCCAAGTAATAGTAATTCATTTAATTCTAGTAACACAAATAATAGTACTTTGGGAAATACCTCTCAAATTTCTTCTGAAAATATTTCACTAAAAGACACTCTATTTACACTAATAAATAACGAGAGAAAGAAAGCCGGAGTATCACAACTTAGTAAGAATACAAAGTTATATGAAGCTGCCCAAATAAAATCTGAGGATATGGTAAAGAATAAATATTTTTCTCATACTTCTCCAACATATGGAACTCCTTTTAAACTGATGCAAGATTTAGGAATATCTTATAATACAGCAGGAGAAAATATTGCAGGAAATTCAGATATTACTAAAGCTTTTGAGTCCTGGATGAACTCTGATACACATAAGAAAAATATTCTTTCTACCACATATGATTACATAGGTATTGGAATTACAAAAAGCAAAACTTATGGATATATAATATCCACACTGTTTACTGGTAAATAAGAAAAAGTCAAGGAATATACTAATTTATATGTTCCTTGGCTTTATTTATTATTAAAATAAAGAAGTTACTTACTATTATCATTTTTCGCCATTTCAAACCAAAAAGTTGAGCCTTCATTTATTTTACTATTTACACCATATACAGCACCATGCTTTTCTAAAATATTTTTTACAATTGAAAGCCCTAGGCCACTACCTTTTGAATTTCTACTATATGTGTTGCTTGCTTGATAGTACCTATTCCAAATTACTTCCTTGTCTGAATCTTTTATTCCCTCACCATTATCAACAACTTCAAGTCTAAATTTCTTTCCAAGATTCTTTATATTTATTGTTATCTTTTTTACATCTGGTGTGTGATTTATAGCGTTATTAACAAAATTATATATAACTTGCTCCATTTTTGTTTTGTCAGCAAATATCTTAAGCGAATTTGGAGAATTAACTTTTAAAATACTTTCATCTGATATCTTCGCTTCTCTAAAACTTTCTAGTATTTTTTTAGACACTTCCACAATGTCAAATTCTTCTTTTTCAAGTTTTATTTCTCCGCTTTCAATTTTAGATAAATCCATCATATCATTAACCAGTCTAGTAAGTCTATCTGTCTCACTTATTATTATTTGTAGATCTTTATCTCTTTTTTCCTTATTATCTCCTGTTATATCTATAATTTTCTCTGAATATGCTTTTATCATGGTAAGAGGGGTTTTTAGATCATGTGATACATTTGCTATTAATTCTTTTCTTATTTTGTCTACTTTTCCCAGTTTATCTGTAGCGTAATTTAAAGTGTTTGCAAGATTATCAAGTTCCTCATAACCTGACTCCTTAAAATACACATCATAATTTCCATGAGCAAGTTGGTTTGCACTTTTAGTCATCTCTTGTATTGGTTTACTAAGCTTACTAGATAAAAACATAGAAAGTACTGCCGAAAATACTAATGATATAATAGTAATATATACTAATTGATTTTGAAGTACACTTGTTGTTGAGTCAATTGGATCTATTGATGTTATAATTACAAGACATATATCTTTACCTTTTAGGATTCTTGAGTGAATATAAATTTCAGATTTAAATCTGTCTATTTTAAGTGTAGAATTTATTCTACCACTTTGCTCTTCTAAAGTTTTAGCCACTATAGTCTTTCCATCTATATTTACCATTTTTGAAAATCCAAAATCTATTAGAACTTTTTTTTCGTTAGTACTAAAGATACTAGAGCTTGCACTTTTTTCTGAAACTCCTGTGCTTGTACTATATAAAACATTCCCCTCTAGATCATATAAAATAATGCTTGACACATTTTTATATGCCATCTTATCAATATACTCATCTGAGCTGTCAGTCCCAAAGGTTTCTTCAATACTATCTGCTATTCTATTTATTTCATTCTTTTTCATTTGACTGTATGAACTTTGTAAAAGTATAACTTGCATAAGCCAAAGAAGAATAAATATTATAACTGCAAACATTAAAAAGTACAACCATAACTTAAAGTTTAAGGTTTTAATCTTCATCTTCAAATTTATACCCCATTCCTCTCACCGTTACAATTTTATCTCTATATTTTCCTAAATTATTTCTAAGCATCTTAATATGAGTATCTACCGTTCTATCCTCTCCAAAAAAATCATATCCCCACACTTTGGATAAAATATTTTCTCTTGATAGAGCTATATTTTTATTTATTATTAAATACACTAACAAATCATATTCTTTTGGAGTCATTTCTATTTTTTTCCCATCTATTGTTACTGTTCTGCCTAGTCTATCAATTTGTAATGTATCTATTATTATTTTTTCTTTTTCTATTTTTTCTTTGTTTTTATCTTTGTTTGTCCTATTTATTATAGCATTTACTCTTGCGATAAGTTCTTTTGGAGAAAATGGTTTTACTACATAATCATCTATCCCAATTTCAAATCCAAATAATTTATCATACTCTTCTCCCCTTGCAGATAACATTAAAAACGGAACGTCTTTATTTTTAGTTCTTATTGCCTTTACTGCAGAAAAGCCATCCATTTTTGGCATCATTACGTCCATTATAATTAAACTATAATTTGTCTCTTCGCACATTTTAACTGCGTCCATTCCATCTTCTGCTTCCTCGACACAAAATCCTGAAAATTCAGCATATTCCCTTATTACACTTCTTATATTTTTCTCATCATCTACAACTAAAATCTTCTTCATTAAATCACTCCTATTATTATTATAAAAACAATTTGTGAAAATTCTGTGTATTTTCGATAAAATTCTATCATATTTTATGTAATAAATCAATTTAACATATTTATTAATTTTTTACATTCTGATAAAGATATATAAAAAAAGAAAAGAACAATTCTAGGTCACTATAACTTAGATTGTCTTTTCATTTTCTCTTGTAGCTTTTTCTATATTTTTTATAGAATTTATTACCTCTTTAAACTCTAAACATTTTGTATATTGATATTTTTTGAATAACTTGTCCATAAGTCTTTTACAAATTCACTTTTTCTATTTCATCAATAATTTTATCTATACTTTTTATATCTGTATTCCTTTTTCTTCTAATTGTGCAGGTGTTATTATTCCATTATTTTCTTTCATTATTTTTAAAATTCTATCAATTATTCCAATCTCCTTTTTACTTTCCTAGAATTTTATTGTTCTATCTATAATATAAAAAGATAGAATCACGCTCATATAAAGTATCGTTCTTTTAAAACTAGTGTAACTTTTGCAAAAAAGGCAATGATATCAAATATCATCACCTTTTTATTTTTACTTTAATTTGTTTAGTTCCTTTTTAAACTCATTAATATCCTTAAATTCTCTATAAACTGAAGCGAATCTTACATAAGATATCTTATCTATTTGTTTTAATTTTTCTATTACAATATCGCCTATTTTAGAAGATTCTATTTCTTTTTCAAGACTATTATTAAGTTCAAATTCAATTTCCTCGGCAATTTTTTCTATTTGTTCAAGTGTAACTGGACGCTTTTGACATGCCCTTATCATACCTTTTATTACCTTATCTCTATCAAATTGTTCTCTTATACCATTTTTTTTGATAACAATTATTGGAGTGTATTCTATTTTTTCATAAGTTGTAAATCTATTTCTGCATTTTAAACATTCTCTTCTTCTTCTAATAGAGTTATATTCATCAACATTTCTTGAATCTACAACTTTACTTTCATAATAACCACATTTTGGACAATTCATAAATTACCTCACTATTTTCTTTAATTAAAAATCATGGAACATAATGCTACCATTTTGAAGACTATTTTTACACTCAATTGCCCTTTGATTAGTACTTCCTCTAAATATGGTATTCTCATTTTTTAACTCTTCAACAAACTTTCCATCCATAAGTACATCTGTCCTTTTTAAAAGATCCATATAACCATTACTATCATTTGCATTTTGAAGCAAGTTTTCATAGTTATATCCAGTATATACCATATAATCGTAGTTTTTATCTTGAAGAGAATCTATTAATTTAGAAACCTGTTTTGCTTGAACAAAAGGTTCTCCACCACTAATAGTAACACCTTTTATTAAAGGATTTTTCTTTATATCATTGGCTATTTCATTTATACTAACCATTTTTCCGCCATTGAAATCATGTGTCTGCATATTATGACAACCTTTACAATGATGCGGACAGCCTTGTGTAAATACTACATATCTTATTCCAGGTCCATCTACTATTGACTCTTTTTGGACTCCAGCAATTCTAATTTTGTCGTTTTCCATTAAAGGACATTTTTTATTACATTGTTCCATATATATTCCCTCTTTAATCACCTTTGATAAAATTTATTATACATTTTGAAAAGACATATGTTTTACTCTATCTCTTACTTCTGCCTTTTTAGCATCATTAAATCTATCAACTGTTCCTACCAAATAACCAGTTATTCTTCTTATTCTTTCAAAAGGTCTAGATGAAAAAGTATAGTTCAAATTTACATACTCACCATCTACATCAATGCTTAGAGTTTCTATTTCTTTATCTGGAAACTCATCTTCTATATGTTTTACATAAGCGTCAATTTCTTCTTTTTTAAGTTCTGCTCCATTAACTTTTATTTCCATAAAAAACATCTCCCTACTATAAAAATTTTAATCATATTAATTTATTTTTTATTCAACTCAATTACTTTTTTATTAACTAGGTCATATTTTAATTCAAAAGTATCGCGCATATTTAATGTATTATACTTAGGATTTATA
>HF996718.1:10070-13127 GCA_000433335.1 Clostridium sp. CAG:1219
GTCTCTTACATCAGCTAAACTCCATTCAAAAACTAAGGTATAAATTTTTTCCATTTCGTTTTCTGTAAGTGATTTTACTTTTAGATTTTCTCTATTATAAGTAACTTTCTCATCATCTACATTTATAACTATTTTTCCTTTTCTTATTGTAACTTCGTCAAGTTTTGTAATATCTATATTGTCATAAAATACATCATTTGATATATTTTTTAATTCATCTATATCTACTAAAGCGCTACCATCATATATATTAACTTGTTCATTCTCTAATACTTTTGATTTTATGGCTTGGTATTTTTCCTCATCTGAAAACATCTGAAAATGTTCCATTATTAAATGAAATAATCGAACCATCTTTAGAAAATTCAGATTTAGAATTTATCATTGCATTTATAATTTTAGAATTTAAATTTAATTTTTCCTCATATTCTTTTTTTATCTCTTCACTAGTAATGATTTCTTTTACATCACTACTAGATGACTGCTCATTATTAGAGATTTCATTTTCTTCATACACATTTACTTCTTCATTTGAATTTGAGGTGTCTTTACTATCATTACCTATTTTTATTCGTATAAAAATAGCTCCCACTATTGCACATACTATAAGTAGTGCTCCAAATCCTACAAGTAGATTATTCTTCATAAAAACACCTCCAAATAAATAATTACATATGTTTTACTCTATCTCTTACTTCCGCTTGTTTTGCATTATTAAATCTATCAACAGTTCCAACTAGATAACCAGTTATTCTTCTTATTCTCTCAAAGTGTGGAGTATGATCTTCTTCTCTTCTTCCACATCTTGGACAAACCTCTCCAATTATTCCAGTGTATCCGCATACTGGGTCACGATCTACTGGGTGGTTAATTGAACCATATCCTATACCAGACTCTTTCATACAACGTACAATTTGTTCAAAAGCTTCCAAATTTTTAGTTGGATCACCATCAACTTCAACATAACTTATATGGCCACCATTTGTCAAATTATGATATGGAGCTTCTATTTTTATTTTATCGAATGCAAGAATTTTATGATATACTGGAACGTGGAAAGAGTTTGTATAGTAATCTCTATCTGTAACTCCTGGTATTTTTCCATATCGTTTTTGATCCATTTTAACAAATCTTCCTGAAAGTCCTTCTGCAGGTGTTGCTATAAGAGTATAGTTAAATCCTGTTTTTTTCGTTTCCTCATCCATTCTATCTCTCATATGTCCAACTATTTTAAGACCAAGTTGTTGTGCCTCTTCAGATTCACCATGATGTTTTCCAATTAATGCCTTAAGTGTTTCTGCAAGTCCTATAAAACCAAGAGTTAAACTTCCATGTTTTAAAACCTCTCCAACTTCATCATCTGGACCTAGCTTATCAGAATCAAGCCATACACCTTGTCCCATTAGGAATGGATAATTTCTAACTTTTTTAGATGCTTGTATTTTATATCTTGCCATAAGTTGTTCTATTACCAAATCTATTTTTTCATCTAACATTTTAAAGAATTTATCAACATCATGATGTGCTTCTATTGCAAGCCTTGGTAGGTTTATAGATGTGAAACTTAAGTTTCCTCTTCCGCAAGTAACCTCACGTGTTCTATCATAAGCATTAGACATTACACGAGTTCTACATCCCATGTAAGCAACTTCTGTATTATAATCACCTGGTTTATAGTAAGGTAAATTAAATGGCGCATCTATAAATGAGAAGTTAGGGAAAAGTCTTTTTGCTGAAACTTTACATGCAAGTTTAAATATGTCATAGTTTGGTTCACCTGGATTATAGTTTATTCCATCTTTTATTTTTAATATTTGAATTGGGAATATTGGTGTTTCTCCATTGCCAAGACCAGCATCAGTTGCAAGTAAAAGTTGTTCCATTACAAGTCTGCCTTCTGGTGTAGTGTCTAGTCCATAGTTTATTGATGAGAATGGAACTTGTGCACCAGCTCTAGAATGCATTGTATTTAGATTATGTATAAATCCTTCCATCGCTTGATATGTAGCTTTAGCTGTTTCTTTTTCAGTATATTTAACAGCAAATTTTTGTATTTTATCAATAGATGCTTCGTCAAATTCTTTAAGTAAAAACTCTTTTTCTTTTTCTAAATATCCATTAGTATTTTTTAATGTTGGATATAAATTTTTACTTCCTAATTCTTCTTTTAACTCATCTACTACCGAATCTTTTGACTCTCCTATTAAAAGCTCTATTGCTTTTAGTAAATTTTTATAATATTCTTTAGTGTATGTCTTTTTTACACCAAGGGCCATAGCATATTCAAAGTTTGGAATACTTTGACCGCCATGTTGATCATTTTGATTAGATTGAATAGCTATTGCTGCAAGTGCTGCATAACTTCCAATACTTTGAGGTTCTCTTAAATGTCCTTCACCTGTAGAAAAACCATCTTTAAATAATTTTATTAGATCTATTTGTGTACAAGTTGTAGTTAATGTTAAGAAGTCAAGATCATGTATATGTATGTCTCCATTTACATGGGCATCTGCAAATTTTTTATCAAGTACGAACATTTGGTAGAATTTTTTTGCAGTTTCACTTCCATATTTTAACATTGTACCCATTGCTGTATCTGCATTTACATTTGCATTTTCTCTTTTAACATCACTGTCTTTAGCATCTGAGAATGTTAGTTGCTCAAGTGTTTTCATAACATCTGAGTTCATTTCTCTTTTTCTTGTTCTATCAGCTCTATATAATATATATGATTTTGCTGTAGCTGCATGTCCTTCTTCAATTAAAACTTTTTCAACAGCATCTTGTACATCTTCCACAGTTGGACAAGTTGAAGTTATATTTCTCTCAAGATATTGACAAACTTTTTCAGCTAAATCTTCGGCTGTTTCATAGTCATGTCCTCCGACAGAATTCGCAGATTTATATATTGCTTTTGCAATCTTTTCTACGTTGAAAGGAACCTTTCTTCCATCTCTTTTAATAATTTTAGTAATCATAATAAAATACCACCCCTTGTGTAACCTTTCTTATAAAAACACAACATCTTGTGTTTCGTTCTTCCATATTATAGCACCA
>HF996719.1:0-8509 GCA_000433335.1 Clostridium sp. CAG:1219
AACTGTATTTTCTATAGCTTCTTTTTTTGATCTCTCAAACATATTTTTTAACGCCTGAATAAGTGCAAAGCCTGAAAACAGCATAAAAATTGAATAAGATAAAAATTGAAATATTAATCCTCTATATATTATAAGTAAAATTCCAACTATAAAAAATCCTATTCCTTCTAATAATATAAAAGATACATCAAAATACTTTTGTGATAATTTTTTATTCATCTATTTTTCCCTTTAAATACCATAAGTGTTCGCTTATTATTTTTATTTTTTGTATTGTTCCTATATATGAATCAGCTGCCTCAAAAATTACTGTTTTGTTAGAACTTGTTCTTCCAGTATAAAGTTTATCATTATTTTTGCTCTTTCCTTCAACAAGTACTTTTTGAATAGTTCCTATGTACTTTTTATTAAGCTTTGGCAAATTACTTTCATAAAGATGTTTTAATTCTTCTAATCTATCTACTTTTTCCTCATATTTTGTATCATCTTTAATATTTGCTGCTACAGTTCCCTCTCTTTTTGAGTATATAAACATATATATTTGATCATATTCAACCCTTTTTACTACATCTAAAGTTTCTTCAAAATCCTCTCTTGTTTCACCAGGAAATCCTACTATTATATCTGTTGAAAATGATATATTACCATCTGCTTTTTTTAGTTTTTCAACTATTTTTAAGTAATCCTCTTTGGTGTACTTTCTATTCATTTCTTTTAAAATTTTTGTACTACCTGATTGAAGCGGAAGATGTATCTGTCTTGCTATTTTCGTTGATTTGGCAATTGTATCTATTAATTCATCACTAAAATCTTTTGGATGAGGAGACATAAATCTTATAATTTCAATTCCGTCTATTTTCTCAATTTCCCTTAATAATTTTGGAAAATTAGTTTCATCTTTTAAATCATTTCCATATGAATTAACATTTTGGCCAAGTAGCATTATTTCTTTATATCCTTTTTGTGCAAGTTCCTCTACATCGTTTACTATATCTTGGATTTTTCTACTATGCTCTCTTCCCCTTACATATGGTACAATACAATATGAACAAAAGTTATTACATCCATATATTATACTTACACTTGCTTTATATTTATCATTATATACTACAGGTACTCCCTCAATAATTTCATTATCTATATCATAATATTCTATTTTATCCTTTTTATTAAACATTGCATTATATAATTTTCTTGGAAGCTTTTGCATCGAATTTGTTCCAAGTACAACATCAACCCAATTATATGAATTTATTATCTTTTCTATAATATGCTTTTGTTGTGTCATACATCCAACTACAACTATATAAAAATCTTTCTTATTACTTTTTCTGTTTTTTAAAAATCCTAGTCTACCAAATAAGGTATTTTCAGCATTTTCTCTTACACAACATGTATTAAATAAAACTATATTTGCATCATCTTCACTTTCTGACTTTTTAAATCCCATATTCTCAAAAATTCCTGCATATTTTAAAGAGTCATTTTCATTCATTTGACATCCCATAGTATCTATATAATAAGTCATGTTTTTTCCATTAATATTTTCTTTTATTTTTTTAGTATAATCACTTGTGAATCTCATTTTACCACCTTTTTCTCTAAAATTTTACCATTTTATCGCTAAATAGTCAATATTTTACGTATTCTATTATAAGTTGTATTACAATTGTGTTACATATATTTTAAATATTGACATTTTTGTTTTTTTTATGTATTATATTATTAATATAGGAGGTTAAATATGGAAGAAACTAAAGCAAAAAAAGAACAAAAAAAAGAAACAAAATCAAGAGGTAAAATTGATAAAAAGACAAATGAAAGAAGAATGATGATTTTTCGCATTATTCTTATAGTTATCGTTGTACTTTCTTGTATTATAGCATTTTTAATGCTAGCAAAATCAAGAGGAATTTTTAATTTTAGTAAAGAAAATACTGAAAATGTAAATTTAGACGATGTGGTAAAACAAAATGAAGATGGAACAAAATCTAATACAAGTAAAAAATTAACAGAAACAAAGAAAATGATGGGATTTGAATTTTCAAATATATCTTTAACTTATGAAAAAGACGATACTTCTGAATATTTTACTAGATTTTTTGCAACAGTAAAAAATGAAACTGGTTCAAAAAATGAAGGATTGCCTATAACATTAAACTTTGTAGATGTAAATGGAGAAACTCTATTCTCTATGGGTGCATATATTTCTGAAACTGAAAATGGTGATTCAACTGATGTTGAAGCTATAATATATGAAGATTTTACAAAATGTTATGACTTTAATGTTGAAAAATTGGAAGAAAATCAGGAAGTAGAGACACCAGTTACATCTGGTGATTAGAAAAAAAAGGAAAACATAAATTTTATGTTTTCCTTTTCTTTTATTCTAGGACGTATTTTATCCGCTTATCTTCCTCCCCATTCTCATCAAAAATTGTGAGTGATATAAATCGGCGACTACAAATTTTAATTAAAAAAGTGCCATCCTCATACACCTCTGGTATTTTTATTACTTCACCGGCTGCTTTTCCTTCTCTTTCAAATTTAAGATTTGGCAGTAGTGACATATAATCCTTTTCTGCTTCACTCAAACCCAAATCTATTTCAACAGAAAATGGTTTACATTTCTTCATCTCCAGTGAAAATACCTTTTTAAAACACTCCAATTCATTAAAGTATTCATACAGTGCATACTCATGTCTTTCGGTAAAGAAACTTACGTATATAACATTTTTGTTCTCAAAAACTGCATAGTCTTCTATACCTGAAACAAACGGCATATTATATCCGTACCGTATAAGTGCGTATCCGTCTGGTCTTTTTTCAAAGGTATAGTCTATATCTTTGGTAATTTGTCTTCTTTCTCCTAATGTATTAAATAATACTTTCATGTTTTATCCTTCTTTCAAATTATTGATTTAAGTTAAATTAACTTTACATAATTATTATAACATATTCTATTAATATTTGCAATAAAAAACTGTAAACATATAAGTTCACAGTTTATATTCTATTATATTATACTCTTTCCATATATTCGCCAGTTCTAGTATCTATTCTAATTTTATCCCCTATTTCTACAAATATTGGAACATTAAAAGTAGCACCAGTTTCAACAGTACATGGTTTTGTTGTACCAGTTGAAGTACTTCCTTTTATACCTGGCTCTGTATAAGTAACTTCAAGTTCAACAAATGTTGGTGGTTCAACACCAAATACATTTCCTTTATAAGACAATACTTTAACATTCATGTTATCTATTAAATAAGGTAATGTATCTTCAATTGCTGTTTTATTTAATTCAATTTGTTCATATGTAGTAGTATCCATAAATGTATAGTTTTCACCATCATTATAAAGATATTGCATTTCTTGAATTGTTATTTGAGCTTCTTCAACCTTTTCAGAAGGATTGAATGTTTTTTCTAAATTGCTTCCTGTTATAACATTTTTTAATTTAGTTCTTACGAAAGCTGCTCCTTTACCTGGTTTTACATGTTGGAATTCAACAACTTTATATACGTTTCCATCCATTTCAAATGTAACGCCATTTCTAAAATCTCCTGCTAATATCATAAGATACCTCCTTATTTTGTTACTTTTTCTACTAATGCAGTAAATCCAGCTGGATCATTAACTGCCATTTCAGCAAGCATTTTTCTATTTATAGTTATATTTGATTTTTTAAGACCAGACATAAATCTACTATATGTTGTTTTGTTTTGTCTTGCAGCAGCATTTATTCTTGCTATCCATAATTTTCTAAAATCTCTCTTTTTATTTCTTCTTCCTATATATGCATACATCAATGATTTCATAACAGCTTGGTTTGCCATTCTAAACCTTATTGATTTTGCACCAAAATATCCTTTAGCTCTTTTAAGAACTTTGTTATGTCTTGCTCTTGTAGTAACTGCTCCTTTTACTCTTGCCATATTATTTTCTCTCCCTTCTTAGAATACCAAAACCATTAAGCGTATGGTAATAATTTCTTAACTGAATTTTTATTTGCACTATCAACATAAGATGATTGTTTTAGTGACATTTTTCTCTTTGAAGATTTTCCAGTTAATTTGTGTGCACGATTTGCAACATTTTTCTTAAATTTTCCAGTTCCTGTAACTGAAACTCTTTTTTTTGTACTACTATGTGATTTTATTTTTGGCATAATAATTCCTCCTTAAATTCTATAATTATTTTTGCTTTGGTGATAAAAACATTACTAGATTTTTACCTTCAACTTTAGCCGGTTTATCTATTTGGCATTCTCCTACCATCTCAATAAACCCATTCATAATTTCTTTTCCTTGTTCAACAAAGTTAAGTTCTCTACCTCTAAAACGCATAGAAACTTTTACCTTATCTCCAGATGAAATAAATTTTGAAGCATTTTTAGCTTTAACTTCTAAGTCATGTTTATCGATATTTGGTGATAATCTAACTTCTTTAATTTCAGCTATTTTCTGTTTCTTTTTAGCTTCTTTAGCTTTCTTTATCATTTCAAACTTAAATTTGCTATAATCTAGTATCTTACATACAGGATTATTTTCATTTGGTGAAACTAAAACTAAGTCAAGACCTTTTTCATATGCAAGTTCTATTGCATCTTTTGTCTTCATAACACCTAATTTTTGTCCATCTTCACTTATTACTTGAACTTCAGAAAATCTTATTTCTTCATTTAATAAAAAATCTTGTTTTATAAAAAACACCTCCACAAATACAAAAAAAGATTGCTGTAAAACGCAACCTTCTCCTAAAAATACATATTCAGATATAAAAAAACATCATATTATATTTTTTAACCTTACTAAGACATAACCGTAAGGTGAGAAGATCAACTCTACTTTACAGCAATTATTATACAACAATTATATAAAAAAGTCAACTATTTATTAAAATAATATTGTTTGTTTAATTATTTACAAATAATTATATATATTTTTTTATATTTATTACATACTTTCCTTTTTTATTTTCTTCTCTTATCTCTCCTATTTTAAATTTTCCACAACGTTTTAATGAAACTATATCATTTACTTTAATATTTTGTGCCAAAAAATAAATTGGTTTAGAATTGACAAAAAGCTCTCCTTTTTCTATTTTATTTTTTACCTCATTTCTACTTAGTTTAAATAAATGTGCCAGTATATTGTCTATTCTAAGTGACGAAATTATAATTTTAACATTTTTATAATCACTTTTTAATTTTTCCACTTCTTCTTCAGTTATACTTAAAATTTCTATTTTTACACTACTTCTTCCTACGCTTTTTAAATTGTATTTAAAATAATTTAAATTGTCATTAAATATAAAAAAGTATGCTTTATCGTCACTTATAAATATATCTCCTATATTTTCTTCAGTTATTCCCAAAGAATAAATTGCTCCCATATAATCTTTATGTAATAATTTATTTTTTACGCTTGGGATAATTTTTACACACTTTATATATTTTGAGAATATTTCTTGCATATCATTACCTTCATTTAAAATTTCTTCAGGTAATAAAAATATTAGTGTCCTTTCACTCCATTCATTATTGAGATATATCCTGTAATTAATGTTGTATTTATTTAAAATTGATATTGCTATACTTCTTTCATATAAATTTAAAAATTTTGTATGCATAATATAATTATTTAATACAAATTTATTTATTATTTCTATTAAGTTTGAAGCAAATATCTTGTCATTTTTTTCATTAAATCTACTTAATATTTTATTTCTTTCATCTTTACTTATCATATAGAAGTTATATCTTAAAATACCATTTTAGTCAATAATAAGATCCTAACCTTTTTAGATTAGGACCTTATATTATATATCTAGGTTTGTAACATATTTAGCATTTTCTTCTATAAATTGTCTTCTTGGATCAACATTTTCTCCCATAAGGACACTAAATATTCTATCCGCTTCTATTGCATCTTTTAGTTCAACTCTAACAAGAGTTCTTTTCTCTGGATTCATTGTAGTCTCCCAAAGTTGTTCATAATTCATTTCTCCAAGACCTTTATATCTTTGCATAGAAAGTGAATTTCTATCAATTCCCTTTGCTTCTAATTCTTTTAATGTATCTTCAAGAGCAGCTTCATTATAACAATATATATCTTCCATACCTTTTTTAGATAATTTAAATAAAGGTGGTTGTGCAATATATACATTTCCATTATCTATAAGTGGTCTCATATATCTAAAGAAAAATGTTAAAAGCAATGTTCTAATATGTGCTCCATCAACATCGGCATCGGCCATTAGTATTATTTTATGATATCTTAGTTTTTCAATATTAAAATCATTTCCAATTCCAGCACCAAGTGCTATTATTACAGGAGATAACTTTTCATTGTTATATATCTTATCAGCACGAGTTTTTTCAACGTTTATCATTTTACCCCAAAGTGGAAGTATAGCTTGGTATCTTCTATCTCTACCTTGTTTTGCACTTCCACCCGCAGAATCTCCCTCGACTATGTATATTTCACATTTTGAAGCATCACGCTCTTGACAATCTGCAAGTTTTCCAGGAAGCGTAGTTGATTCAAGTGCAGTTTTTCTTCTAACTAATTCTCTTGCTTTTCTAGCAGCTTCTCTTGCACGTGCAGCACTAAGAGTTTTATCTAAAATAGCTTTTGCAACTGCAGGGTTTTCTTCAAGAAAACCAGAAAGTTTATTTAAAACGATACTGTTTACAATACCTGTTACTTCACTATTTCCAAGTTTTGTTTTTGTTTGCCCCTCAAATTGAGGCTCAAGAACTCTAACGCTCACAATTGCTGTAATACCCTCACGAATATCTTCTCCTTGTAGATTAGAATCTTTTTCTTTTAATATATTAAATCTTCTAGCATAATCATTAAATGCTTTAGTAAGACCACGTTTAAATCCATCAACATGAGTCCCACCCTCACCTGTATGAATATTATTTACAAATGAAAGAAGCGTTTCGGAATATGCTGTCGTATATTGGAATGCTATTTCCACCTCTACATCATTTTGTTCTGTTTCAAAATATATTACTTGTGGATGAACAGCTTCTTTAGAAGAATTTAAATACTCTACAAAAGAGATTAGTCCACCTTCATAATGGAAAACTCTTTGTTCTTTACTATCATCACGCTTGTCCCACAAAGTTATTTTTAATCCTTTATTTAAGAAAGCAATTTCTCTTAATCTTTGAATTAAAGTATCTTCATCATATTCTGTAGTTTCAAATATTTCGGCATCAGCCTTGAAAATTACTTTAGTTCCAGCTGGAGCCTTATCTTTTATCTTATGTAACTTTTCAGTCACTTTACCTCTCGCAAAAGAAATTTCGTAAAGTCCTTCACCATTAGACGCTTGGACAGTCATAGATTCAGAAAGTGCATTAACAACAGAAGCACCAACGCCATGAAGTCCCCCTGAAACCTTATATCCTCCACCGCCAAATTTTCCGCCGGCATGTAATATTGTGTAAACAACTTCTATAGCAGGTATACCCATCTTAGGATGCATTCCAAGTGGTACACCACGTCCATTATCCTTTACAGAAATTATATTATCTGGTAATATTTCTATATTTATTTCTGTACAATATCCAGCTAATGCTTCATCAACACAGTTATCAACAATTTCATATACTAAATGGTGTAATCCTCTTTCTGATACACTTCCTATGTACATTCCCGGTCTTTTTCTAACAGCTTCTAATCCTTCTAGAACCTGTATTTGATTTGCATCGTAATTTTGTGCCATTAATACTACCTCTTTTCATTTAATTACATATATTATCTTATATCATAATTTCAACTTAAATTTCAAGTCTTCCACTTAAAACTTTTGAAATTTTTATATTTTTAACTTCTTTTACAAATGAACTATCCGTCGTTGTTATTATACTTTGACAATTTTCAATATACTTTAAAAGATAAGATATTCTTTGTCCATCAAGTTCAGACATTATATCATCAAGAAGCAAAATAGGATTTTCATGTTTTACTTCTTTTAAGACCTCATAATCTGCAAGTTTTAGAGAAAGTAGTGCCGTTCTATTCTGTCCTTGCGATCCATACTTTGCGACTTCTAAGTTATTAACATAAATAATAACATCATCTCTTTGAATACCTTTCATAGAAGATTTTTTCATTATTTCAATTTCCATATATTTATTTAATATATCATTTATTTGTTGTGACGTCATATTCAAAAAGTCTGTTTCATATTTAAGAAAGATATCTTCTTTCCCATTAGTTACATTTTTTTCAATTATTTTTGCCTTTTCTAGAATTTTTTCAATAATTAATTTTCTAAAATTGACTATTTTTTCAATATATACGCTCATCTTATCATTTAATATTTTTAAGTACTCTCTATCAACAAAGTCCTTTTTCAGGCAAGAATTTTTAATTTTTAAACATTTATTATATTCCTGAAGTGCTATTAAATAATTTTTAGAAAGTTGAGATGCAATCATGTTTATAAATTCTCTTCTTTTTGCAGGAGCACCTTTTACTATATCTAA
>HF996719.1:8532-20400 GCA_000433335.1 Clostridium sp. CAG:1219
TCTAAACTGTCAGGTGAGAATAAAACTATTGGTATATCACCTACATGATCTGATAATTTTCTTATCTTTACATCATTTTTTAAAATGTTTTTTCTATTTAACCTATCTATACTATAATTTATCTTATTATTTATATCATCTTTACTATATTCTAAATTTATTTTACTAAATTCGCTTTCAAAATTTATTATTTCATTATCTTTAACTGTTCTATATGATTTTCCAAATGCGGAAATATATATAGATTCTATTATATTAGTTTTACCTTGTGCATTATTTCCTACAAATAAGTTTATTCCATTAATAAATTCTATTTTTTGATATTTATAGTTTCTAAAATTAATAAGTTCTATATTTTTTAATTCCATATACTTCTCCACACTTTGCACTTATAAAGTGAGAATACATAAAAATATTCTCACTTTATAAAATGTATTAGTTATTTTTTAGTTTAATTGGTAATACAACATATATAAATTCATTTCCATTTACAGGTTTTATAAGTACTGGTGATACATCTGAATTAAATTCTATTACAATTTCACTATCATCAATTACTTTTAGAGCTTCTATAACATATCTTGGATTAAATCCTACCTCTATATCTCTACCTTCTACAAATGCTGTTATTCCCTCTTTTGCATCTCCTGCATCACTGATACAACTTAGTGTTATTCCATCTATATTTACTTTAAGTTTAACTGGAGATTTCTTATCTTTTTCTTTATTTTCTCTAGCAAATAATGCTACCCTCTCAAAAGAATCAAGTAAATTTTTAGTTCTAACTTTTACTTTAGTAGAACAATTTTCTGGTATTATTGTATTATAATTTAAAAAATCTCCTTCTATTATTCTACTTACTAAAATGCTATTCTCTATTTCAAATAGTGCTTGATTTTTATTTATTCCTATTCTAACCTTTTTATCTTCGTCATCAGATAATATTTTTAAAATTTCATTTAAAGTTCTACCTGGTATAATTGCTTTAAAATTATTTATATTAGTATTACTTATTTTTTTTCTAAGAGATAATCTAAATCCATCAATTGCAACTACTGTTAAAATATTATCTTCTACTTTTATTAATGAGCCATTATATACTGGTCTGTTTTCATCTGTGCTTACAGAAAATACAGTTCTTCTTACCATTTCTTTAAAATCTTTTTGTAAAATCTCTATTTGGTTATCCACATTAAACACAGGTAGTTTTGTGAATTCATCTGGATTCATAATAGCTAGTTTAAATACACCTGTTGTAGACTTTAAAGTAAATATAGTTTCATCAACTATTATTTCTATTTCTTCATCCTCTATTCTTCTAACTATTTCATTTAATGTTTTTATATCTACAACTGTTTTTCCATTTTCTATAACATTACAATGAAATTTATGTTCACATCCTAATTCAAGATCATATGTAGTAAGTCTTACTTCACTGCCATATGCTTCTATAAGGACCCCTTCTTGTATAGGTAAAGTTGTTTTAGTTGCAGATGTTTTTGATACAACATTTAATCCATTTATTAATTCTTTTAAATTACATTTTATATTCATTTTTTATTTCCTTTCTTCCACATTATGCACAGGTGTGGATAAGTAACTCCCCAAAAACAGACATAAATAATATATAATAATATATTATATAATTTAGTAGTAGTAGTAGTAGGTATTGTTGAAAGTGTGGAAAACTACTTCAAACATTTGATATAGCTCACATACATATTGTGTATAACTCTGTGGATAACTTGTTACATTTTTCCACAGAATATTTGTTTGTTGTGGATATTTTTACATTTTTTTACTTATTCACACTTTTTCAACAGCATTATACACAGTTTTTTGTGGATAACTTTTTATGTGTAACAATTGTAAAATATTTTTGTAATATTTTTGTAATAAAACGTTCTAATCCTCTATTGATAAGGATTTTTTGATATCGTCTATCAAAGATTTTGTTTCTGTTTTATTATCATATTCATCTTTTATTTTTGAATATGCATGTAACACTGTAGAGTGATCTCTTCCCCCAAAATCTTTTCCTATACTAGGAAAAGACATATTGGCTATTTCACGACATAAGTACATTGCTATTTGTCGTGGAAATGCTACACTATTCGATCTTTTATCACTTACCATATCAGAAACTTTTATATTAAAGAATTTGCAAACTACTTGCATTATTAACTTACTTGTAATTACCTTAGTATTCCTTACAAGTATTGATTCAATTGTATTGTCTATAATATCATCTGTTAAAGGATTATTTGTAAAAGATGTATACGCTACTAATTTATTAAATACTCCTTCTAATTCTCTTATATTTGACTTTACTCTTGTTGCTATTTTTACTAGCACCTCATCAGATATAACATATCTTTCTCTTTCTGCTTTTTTTCTTAAAATAGCAAGTCTTGTTTCAAAGTCAGGTGCTTGAATATCAACTGAAAGTCCCATTTCAAATCTTGTTTTTAGTCTATCTTCTAATTCAACAATCTCTTTTGGTGGTTTTTCAGATGTTAAAACTATTTGTTTTCCACTTTCAAATAAAGCATTAAAAGTATGAAAAAACTCTTCTTGACACTTTTCTTTACCAGCTAGAAATTGTATATCATCTATTAGTAATAAATCTATATTTCTATATTTTCTTCTAAACACATCATTTTTATTAGTCATTATAGAAGTTATTACTTCATTTGCAAATTCTTCGCCAGTACAATAGATTATTTTTGTATTAGGATTATTTTTATACATTTCGTTACCAATAGATTGCATAAGGTGTGTTTTTCCTAGTCCTACTCCTCCATATATAAATAAAGGATTATATTTTTTGCCAGGAGTTTCATATACAGCATAAGCTGCAGCATGGGCAAATCTATTGTTAGATCCTATTATAAAATTATCAAAAGTATATTTTGGATTTAAATTAGGACAAGTAACTTCAACATTACTTTGAATGTTTAATGGAAATTGTCTTTCATTTTCTATTTTATCATTAGTGGTTTTTACTTCTATTTCTTCTTCTGTAAAGTTATCATCATCTTCTTCAGAAATTCTATCTTTAGATTCAAAAATAATTTTGTATGATTTTTTTGTTAAAAATGATAAAGTATTTTCAATTAAATCTAGATACCTTTTCTTGCATATGTCAATATGGTAATTTGATGGTGATAAAAAGCAAATTGTATTATTATCCACAGCTCTTGGAATCATTACTTCTACATATGTTGCAAAACCAACAGGCGAAATCTCTTCGCTCAGTATTTCCAAGGCTTGAGACCATATTTGAATAATATTTTCTTCCATAAAACCACCTTTCATAAACACTTGTTTTTAAAAAGTTATCCACAGAGTTATCCACAGGTGTTGATAAAATTTAAAATATGAAATAATATCACAAAGTAACATTACATAATTATTGTGGATTAAAAAAAATGTAGTATAAAATTTTAAAATAAGTTATTTGGATTTAATATATCATGTATTATAAAATTTTTCAAGTATTTATCATTTTTTGTTAAATATTTTGAAAAACATTGACAAATTAGCTCAAGTAATGTATAATAGAAACACTTTGAGATTAAATTAGTGTCAGTTATATGGCATTTTTAAATAGGAAATTAAGTTTTGGGGGTGTAGTTTTATGAAATTATCAACAAGTAATCCAAGTAATATTAAAAGAAAAAAAGTTCATGGTTTTAGACAAAGAATGTCAACTGCTTCTGGTAGATCAGTTTTAAAAGCTAGAAGAGCCAAAGGTAGAAAAGTTATTAGTGCTTAAGACTGCTTAAAGGAAGTGGGTATGTTTTTCATACTCACTTTTTGTTCTAAATAGGGGAGAAGGGTATGAAATTTACTTTTACAATAAAAAAGAATGGTACTTTTAAATATGTATTAAATAAGGGGAATTTTAAATCTTCCAAAAATATAAGTATTCATTGTGATAATAACATAAAGAAGAATATGAGAGATAAAAATTTTTTTGGAATTTGTATTTCTAAGAAAAATGGTAATAGTGTACAAAGAAATAAAATGAAACGTTGGATAAGAGAAATATATAAACAAGAAGAGCATAACTTAAAAAAAGGTTACAATATAGTAGTTTTATATAAAAAGAGTACAACTATTGATAAAATAGACTACTTTATTTTAGAAAATGAAGTTAAAAATTGTCTAGAGGAATTAGAACTTTATGAAAAAAAATAAATGGATATTTTTGTTACCAAGAATAGTAGAAATATACTTAATTGAATTTTATCAAAAATATATTTCAAGATCACTTGGAAATAGATGTATTTATTATCCTTCTTGTTCTGAGTATACTAAGCAAGCTGTTGACAAATATGGTATAATAAAAGGGAATATTTTAGGAATTTATAGAATACTAAGATGTAATCCATTTTCAAAGGGTGGAGTAGATAAATTAAAATAATATAATATAAGTAAGAAATGAGGTAATTTATGATAGCTACAATTGCTAGTTTTTTTGGTGTTATAATAAGATTAATATATGACATAGTTAATAATAATTATTTGATTGCACTTTTAATATTTAGTTTTATTACGAAATTAATTTTATTTCCTCTTACAATAATGCAAATAAAATCAACTAATAAATTGCAATCTATAGCTCCAAAAGATGCACAGATAAGGGAAAAATATAAAAATGATAAGCAAAAACAAAATGAGGAACTAACAAAATTGTATAGTGAAAATAAGATTAATCCACTTGGAGGATGTTTACCACTTATAATTCAAATACCAATTATATTAGGAATGTTTTACATAGTTAGACAACCCTTAACTTATATAACAAGAACTCCTGTAGAAGAAATTAAATCTTATACGGCTACTTATCTTAATAAAGAAGAAACTGAAGTTACAGAAAATGAGATGAAAGCATATGAAATACAGGTAGCAGAATCTAATAATTTAATTGATATGAATGTTGCATTTGGAATTAATCTTGGTGATATTCCATCAAACGTTTTTAGTAAAGATGAATCTAAAAAGGCACATCCTATAGCGTTACTTATTCCAATACTTACTATAATATTATCTTATGTTCAATCAAGAGTTTTACAAAAAACATCTAATATGACTGAGGAACAAAAACAAATGCAAAAAACTAATAATTTAATGCTTCCAATAATGTCAGGTATTATTGCATATACAATGCCTCTTGCACTTGGTGTTTATTGGTTGTTTGGAAATATTTTACAAATAATACAACAACTTATAATTTCAAAAATAACAAAGCCTAAGGGGGAAGTATTGAAATTAAATAAAGGGGGAGCAATCAATGAAAAAAAGTAGTGAACAATATGGAAAAACAGTAGAAGAGGCTATAAGAAAAGGATTAGAAGAACTAAAAGTCTCTAGAGATGATGTAAAAGTAGAAATATTAGAAGAACCATCAAATGGTGGAATACTAGGAATGATTTCAGCTAAAATGGCTAAAGTAAGAGTTACAGTTGATAAGAAAATAAGCGATAGTGTAGCAGAAAAAACAATTGAAAAAGTAGAAAAAATATTGAAAGAAATATTTGATATTACAGGAGAAAGTAGTATATCTTATAGTGTAAATAGAAGTGAAAATCAAATAATTGTTAATATTAAAGGGGATAACGTATCTCACTTAATAGGGTATAAAGGTAAAACAATTGAATCTATTCAATCAGTTTTAAATTCTATTTTACAAAAAGAAGATGAAGAATATGCTAAAGTATTCTTAGAAATAAATGATTATAAAAAACAAAAAGAAGAAAAATTAAGACGTCTTGCAAATAAGATGGCAGAAAACGTAATAAGATTTAGAAAACCAATTAAATTAGAACCAATGTCTGCATATGAAAGACTTATAATACATAGCGAACTTGCAAATAGAGATGATGTAGAAACTGAATCATTTGGTGAAGAACCAAGAAGAAGAGTTGTTATAAGAAAAAAATATTAAAAAAGAGTCAGCAAAGCTGACTTTTTTAAAGAAAGGAAAAATAAATTATGTCAACAAATACAATCGCTGCAATTGGAACTGGATTGACTAATAGTGGAATTAGTATAATTAGAATTAGTGGAGATGATAGCCTAAAAATTATAAAAAAGATTTTTAATAATTCCAGTAAATTAGAGCCAAATAAAATAATATATGGAAATATTATAAATGAAGAAGAAATAATAGATACAGTATTAGTTTCATATTTTAAAGCACCAAAATCTTATACTGGTGAAGATGTAGTTGAGATAAATTGCCATGGAGGAATACAAATAACAAAGCAAATATTAGAATATGTATTAAATTCTGGAGCAAGAATGGCAGAAGCTGGTGAATTCTCAAAAAGGGCATTTTTAAATGGAAAAATGGATTTATCTAAAGCTGAAGCAATTATTGATTTAATAAATGCTAAATCTAAAATAGAAACAAGTGTATTTGAGAAACATTTGCAAGGAGAACTAGCTAAAAAAATAAGACGAATTAGACAAGATTTAATTGATTTGTTAGCACACATTAGTGTTAGTATAGATTATCCTGAGTATGATTACGAAGAAGTTGATACAAATAACGTTATTAATTTAATTAAAAAGAAAATATCTGAAATAGAGGATTTAGTTTCTACTTATGATCAAGGCAAATATATTAAAAATGGAGTAAATGTTGCTATTATCGGAAAGCCAAATGTTGGAAAGTCATCTTTGTTAAATAAACTTTCAAATAGTGATAAGGCTATAGTAACAGATATTGCTGGGACAACTAGGGATATCGTTGAAGAAACTATTAATATTGGAAATTTAACCCTAAATATTTCGGATACTGCAGGAATAAGAGATACGGAAGATATAATAGAAAAAATTGGTGTTGAAAAAAGTATAAAAATGTTAGATGAAGTAGATTTAATAATTTATATGTTTAGTACGGAAAATAAAATAGATAAATCTGATATTGAAATTCTTTCTAAAATTCAAAATAAAGGATTAAAATATATAACATTGATAAATAAGACTGATAAGATAAAAAAAATCGCTTTAAATGAATTTATGGAAGAATTAAAAAAACATAATTTAGAAAATATAATTCCGATTTCTGTTGAAGAGGAAATTGGAATTGAGGATTTAAAGAAAAAAATTGAAGATATTTTTAATACAAGTCACTTGGATTATAAAAATACACTTATAATAACTAATGAAAGACATAGATGCCTATTAAATGATTCTATTAAAAATCTAGAAAAGGCAAAAGATGAGATTAATAATAATATGCCAATAGATATTATTTCTATTTATTTAAATGATGCTACAAGATGTCTTAGTGAAATAATAGGCGAAAATATAAGTGCAGATGTTGCTAAAAAAATATTCGAAAAATTTTGTATAGGAAAGTAGATGATATTATGGATTATGTATTAGGAGATTATGATGTTATAGTTGTTGGAGCTGGGCATGCTGGATGTGAGGCTGCTCTTGCATCAGCTAGACTTGGTAAAAAAACAGCAGCTTTTGTTATAAATTTGGATACGCTTGCAAATATGCCTTGTAATCCTAGCATAGGTGGAACTTCTAAAGGACATTTAGTAAGAGAAATAGATGCTTTAGGTGGTGAAATGGCAAAAAACGCAGATAAAACTTTTATACAATCAAAGATGCTTAATTTATCTAAAGGGCCAGCAGTACATTCTTTAAGGGTTCAATCGGATAGAAAAATGTATCATGTAGAAATGAAAAAAACTATGGAAAATCAACCTAATTTAGATGTTTATCAAGCTGAAATTGTAAAAATACTAACAGATGGGAATAAAGTAGTAGGAGTAAAAACAAAAATAGGTGCTACATTTACTTGTAAATCTGTTGTAATAGCAACTGGCACGTACTTAAAAGGAAAAGTAATAATTGGTGAAATATCTTATGAAAGTGGGCCAGATGGGGTATTTCCTGCTAATGACTTATCTCAAAGTTTGATTGATATTGGAGTAGAACTAAGAAGATTCAAAACAGGAACACCTGCTAGAATTAATAAGAATTGTATTGATTTTTCAAAAATGGAACCTCAATTTGGAGATGAAAAAATAACGCCATTTTCTTTTGATAATGAAGGAAATGAAGAAATTATAAATAAAAAACAAGTCAACTGCTATTTAACTTATACTACAGAGGAAACACATAAAATTATTAGAGAAAATTTGCATCGCTCACCAATATATAGTGGTAGAATTCATGGCATTGGTCCAAGATATTGCCCATCTATAGAAGATAAAGTGGTAAGATTTGCTGATAAAGAAAGACATCAGTTATTTATTGAACCACTCGGAGAAAAAACAAGTGAAATGTATATTCAAGGTATGTCTTCTTCTCTTCCAGAAGAGGTACAAATACAGATGTATAGAACAGTTCCCGGACTTGAAAACGCAAAGATGATGAGACCTGCATATGCTATTGAATATGATTGTATAGATTCTACAAATTTAAATTTAAGTCTTGAGTATAAAGGAATAGATGGGCTTTTTTTTGCAGGACAAGTAAACGGATCTTCTGGATATGAAGAAGCTGCAGCACAAGGAATAATTGCTGGTATAAATGCTGCAAGAAAAGTAGATAATAAAGAACCTTTTATATTAGATAGATCTGAAGCATATATAGGGGTACTTATAGATGACTTAGTTACTAAGGGTACAAATGAACCTTATCGTATGATGACATCTAGATCAGAATATAGACTTGCATTAAGACAAGATAATGCGGATTTACGTCTAACAGAAAAAGGATTCAATATAGGACTTGTTTCATGTGAAAAATATGAAAGATTTTGCACAAAGAAAAAGCAGATAGAAAAAGAAATAGAAAGATTAAAAAATGTTTCTATTAAACCAACAAGTGAAGTAAACGAGATATTAGTTAAATTAGGAAGTTCACCTTTGATTTATGGCGTAAAACTATCTGAACTTTTAAAGAGAAGTGAGCTTAATTATGAAAATTTAAAACCACTTGATACAGAAAGAAAAGAGTTGCCAGATTCAGTAAAGCAAGAAGCTGAAATTCAAATTAAATATGAAGGATATATAAAACTTCAACAAGAACAAATAGATGAGTTTAAAAAATTGGAAGATAAAAAATTATCTCAAGATATAGACTACGAACATATTAAAGGATTGTGCTTAGAAGCAAGACAAAAACTAAATAAACAAAAGCCTGCATCTGTTGGCCAAGCTTCACGTATATCAGGTGTATCACCAGCGGATATATCAGTTTTACTTATATATTTAAGCCAAAACAAAAAATAATTTTCACATGAAAATTGAAAGGAATAATATGAATAATTTTAAGGAAGTACTAAAAGCTGAAGCATTTAAAATGAATATAGTTTTAGATGATAAAATGTTAGAAAAATTTGAAATGTATAAGAATTTATTAGTAGAGTGGAATGAAAAAATTAATTTAACATCTATTACAGATGACTATGAAGTTATAATGAAACATTTTGTTGATTCTTTAGAAATAGTAAAATACATAAATAAAAATGAAAATATAATAGATATTGGTACTGGTGCAGGATTTCCTGGAATAGTAATTGCAATATACTTTGATTCCAATGTAAATATTACTTTGTTAGATGCACTAGAAAAAAGGTTAAATTTTTTGAGTGAAGTTATCCAAAAATTAGGTTTGAAAAAAATTACATTACTACATGGAAGAGCAGAAGAGATAGGCAATGATATTATATATAGAGAAAAATTTGATGTGGCTACTTCTAGAGCAGTATCTAGCATGAATATTTTGCTTGAACTTAGCATCCCACTTGTAAAGGTAAATGGTAGATGTTTATTATTAAAAGGATCAAAAGCTAGAGAAGAAATTAATGCTTCAAAAACAGCTCTAAAAAAGTTAAATAGTAAAATAAATGACGATTTTACATATGAGTATAAAGTTAATGATGAAGTATATGAAAGACATATTATAGAAGTAAAAAAAAGTCAAATTACAAATAAAAAATTCCCTAGAAATTATGGACAAATAAAGAAAAAGCCATTATAAAAATTAAATAAAGAGAAAATAAAAAAATGTTTATTTTCTCTTTATTTTTGTAAATGTTTGTAGTATAATCTAATAAGAGGTGAAATTATGGCAAAAATAATAGCAATAGCAAATCAAAAAGGCGGTGTAGGAAAAACAACAACAGCTGTAAATTTAAGTGCATGCGTAGCAGAAAGAGGTAAGAGAGTATTACTTATTGATATAGATCCACAAGGAAATGCTACAAGTGGCCTTGGCGTAGTAGCAGAAGAAAATAAATCTATTTATAATGTGCTTATTGAAGATATAAATATAGAAACTACTATATGCCATACAATGATAAAGAAATTGGATGTATGTCCTGCTAATATTAATTTAGCTGGCGCTGAAATAGAACTAGTTTCAATGGTTTCAAGGGAGACTAGACTTAAAAATGCATTAGAAGAAGTTAAAGAAAAATACGATTATATATTTATTGACTGTCCACCATCACTTGGATTAATAACACTAAATTCTTTTACAGCAGCAGACAGCGTGCTTGTCCCAATACAGTGTGAATATTATGCTCTAGAAGGATTAGGACAATTAGTAAATACAATAAAATTAGTACAAAAACATTTGAATAAAAAATTAGTTATAGAAGGAGTGTTGCTTACAATGTTCGATTCTAGAACAAATTTATCAGAACAAGTAGCACAAGAAGTAGAAAAATATTTTGAAAATAAAGTTTTTCAAACTGTTATACCAAGGAATATAAGACTTAGTGAAGCTCCATCACATGCATTACCAATTAATTTATATGATTCAGATTCAAAAGGGGCAGAAACATACAAAAAACTTGCAAAAGAGTTAATAAAACTAAATGAAAAGGAGGATTAGATATATGGCAAAAACTCAGAAAGGATTAGGAAGAGGTCTTAATGCTTTTTTTGGCGAAGATACTGAAAAAATAAAGAGTGAGTTGACAGAGGAAAAAGTTGAGCTTGGTAATGTAGTTGAACTTAAGATTTCTGATGTAGAACCAATGGAGGGACAACCAAGAAAAATTTTCGATAAAGAAAAACTACAAGAATTGTCTGATTCTATAAAAGAACAAGGAGTAATTCAACCAATATTAGTAGTGAAATCTAAAAATGGATATATGATAGTTGCAGGAGAAAGGAGATGGAGAGCTGCAAAGCTTGCTGGCCTTAAAACAATTCCTGCAATAGTTAAAGATTATTCAGATACTAAGAAAAAGCAAGTAGCATTAATTGAAAATATACAAAGAGAAGATTTAAATGTAATTGAAGTTGCAAGAGCAATAAAAGAATTAATGGAAGAAGATGGGTACACTACAACAGAAGTTGCAAAGTTAACAGGGAAAAATATTTCTACAGTTTCTAATACTGTAAGACTTTTAAAATTGCAAGATAAGATAATTGATTATGTTTTAGAAGGAAAACTATCTGAGGGGCATGCAAGAGCTTTACTAGCATTAGATAGTAAAACAAGACAATTACAAATTGCCGATAAAATAATAGAAAAAAAGCTTAGCGTAAGAGATGCAGAAAAGCTTGTGTATGGTTCAGAGGAATATATTAGAAAACCTGAAAAAAAAGAACCAAATTCAGTATACTATAAGAAAATAGAAGAAAAATTAAAAGGATTTTTTGGATATAATGTTAAATTAAATAATAACTCTAAAAATGGTAAATTGGTTATAGAGTATAATGATGAAGAGGGACTAGATAGTATATTAAATAAACTAAAAATAAAAATGTAGGTGATAATATGGAAAAGACAGCAAGAGGTATTTTAATAGTAGAAAAAGAAAAAGGTAAATATCTTGTTTCAATAAAGAGGACAAAATATAGGAAAGATGGAGAA
>HF996719.1:20475-20806 GCA_000433335.1 Clostridium sp. CAG:1219
ACACTTATAAGGGAAATCGAAGAAGAACTAGGAATAAATGTAAAAATTAAGTCTATATTTGAAGAATTTTATAATGAGGATCTAAAAAGAAATGAGAAATTTTTTATATGTGAGTACGTGTCTGGAACATTTGGCACAGGAACAGGACCAGAATTTACAAATATAGATTTAACAAGATATGGAAAGTATGAAATAGAATATTTATCTATTGATAAAATAGAAGACTATAATTTATTGCCTAAAGAGATATCAAGAAAAATAGCTGAAACAATTAAATAAATTTTTAAAAAGCTATTGACAAATAAAAAAAAACTGGTATAATATTTCTTGT
>HF996720.1 GCA_000433335.1 Clostridium sp. CAG:1219
ATAATTCTTATTTAGTTATTACTGATTCTTTTCATGGCACTATTTTTTCAATCAACTTTAATGTGCCATTTGTTTCATTAAGAAGATTTAAAGATAATAATAAATCACAAAATTCTAGAATATATAATATTTTAAAAAAAGTTAACTTGGAAGATAGATTATACAATAATAATTTGGATTATTTTTTAGAAAAAACCAGAGTTGATTTTAATAAAAGTAATATTATTCTGCAAAAAGAAAGGAAAGAATCATTAAAATACTTAATGGATTCATTAAATAAGCCAAACTTAGAGGAAAATAGATTTAGAATTACTAATTTATGTGTTGGTTGTGGTATGTGTGCGTCTGTGTGTCCTAAAAATTGTATCAAAATAGAAAAAAACTCAGAAGGATTCTTTTACTATAAAATTGATTTTGAAAAATGTATAAGATGCGGTAACTGTAAAAAGGTATGTGGACAATTACAAAAAAACATAAAAAGTATAAAAGACTCCAAACTCTATAGTGTCTACTCAAACAATGAAACTGTACTAAAAAATAGTTCCTCAGGTGGGATAGCTTATGAATTGTCTAAGCTATTTTTAGATGAGTCGAAAAGTGTTATTGCATGTATATATGATAACAAAAAGAATATAGCTAAACATGTAGTAATATCAAATTCTTCTGAATTAAGTATGGCGTCTGGATCAAAGTATTTGCAAAGCTACAGTAAAGATGCATTTGCACAATTAACACAGTTAAATGAGGGAATAGTAATTGGAACACCTTGTCAAATTGGTTCAGTTGATAAATACTTGAAACAAAAAAATAAAAGAGATGGATTTATTTTAGTAGATTTAATATGTCATGGAGTACCTACTAATTTGCTATGGGAAAAGTTTATAAAAAAATATAAAAATATAGAGAGTGCAGAATTTAGAAATAAAATTCATGGTTGGAAAAAGATGACAATGTGCATAAATAAAAAATATTACATAAAAAAAAGCAAGAATGAATTTTATGATTTTTTCTGCTTAGGAAATGTATACGGTAAACATTGTTATGAATGTAAATATAGGACATACTCGTGTGCAGATTTAAAAATAGGTGACTATTGGGGAGAAAAATTTAAATCAAATGATACTGGCGTTAGTATGGTTATTGTAAATACACAAGAAGGTAAAAATATATTAAATAAACTTATAGAAGAAAATATTGTAAGTGCTAAATTAGAAAGTATTAATGATTATTATAATGTACAGCAAATTTATAACTTTACTATTCCTAGAGAAAGAGCAAAAATAATTAATGAATTAAAGAATGATAAATTATCTTTGAAAAATATCTCAGATAAGTATTGTAGAAAATCAAAAAATGAAGAAAGGTTTATGAAATTTGCTTTAAGTATTTATTCAAAAATGAAGGGAAGAAGAAATGGATAGAAATAGAAAGCTTTTAAAAAATACAATTATATATTTTATCGGAACCTTTGGTTCTAAAATATTAGTATTTTTCTTATTACCTTTGTATTCTAAATATTTATCGACAGACCAGTTTGGAACTGTAAATTTAGTAACCAATTTAGTTCCACTAATAGGTCCTATTTTTACATTACAAGTTACAGAGACTATTTTTAGGTTTATGTGTACTGCTAAAAATGAACAAGAGAAGAAAGAGTATATCTCAAATTCATTTTTTCTATTTTTATTTGGAATAGGTATATTTATAATATGTTATATTCCAATTGTACTAGTTACAAAATTTGAATATACTGTATTATTTGCATTATATTTTATATTTAATTATTTAGCATTATATCTACAACAAGTGTTAAGGGGCTTACAAAAAAATTTGGATTATTCCATAACTGGTATTATAAGTACGATAACTCAGTTATTAATTAATATTATATTT
>HF996721.1:0-1698 GCA_000433335.1 Clostridium sp. CAG:1219
ACATTTTACTTCTAATATTTCTACTTCATATTTTTTAACTACTAATAAAAACTTATCTATCAATTTAGTGGCTATACCATTATTCCTATATTTATCATTAACATATAAAAAGCTTATATGCGCAACTTTATATACTTTTTTGTTATTTTCCTCAATATAGCCAAATAAAAAGGCAATTACATTTCCACCCTCTTCAGCTATCAATAAAATTTTTTTAGGATCAGCTATATCATATAGAAAACTTTTGAAATTTTTAGTTTTTAATGGATTTACATCATATATAGATTCTTCGTCCAAAAATTTAACAAAAAGATGATCACATTGATATACTAACCCTTCATCTGCATTATTAATTCTTCTAATCTCCATAATTCCTCCAATGATTAAATATAATAATATCACTCAATATATTAAAAATCAACAAAAAAATATAGATAGAAATTAAATTCTATCTATATTTTTAATTAAGCATCCCACAAACCTAAATAAGGATTATATTTGCATCTAGGATTTTTTTCTGCCATATTTCCATTTTCTGCATAAGCAAGAGGTCTACAATCTCTACACGCAAATCTAAATTCGCAATCTTTACAAAAATTTACCATACTGAAATTCCACTGCCAACTTTTTTTTGTAGTTTCGTTTTTTAGAATATTACTTAATGAATCTTTTCTAATATTTCCGTATAGTATGTTTCTTTCAAACTCACATGGATAAATATCTCCATTAGTAGATATAACGCATTTTCCGTACCAACATGTATTATAATAAAAGGCCCGATTAAACCAATTTTCGTCAGCAAAAAAATTTGGTTTATACATATTTAAATTGCTCTTTTTTACTAAATGGTCTTCCTGATTTCCACCATATACTTTTCTAATCTCATCGTATCTAATTGCCTTAATACCTATTTTTGAAAGTAGTTCATAAATTTTGTCTTTCTCGTTCTCATTTTCTTTCATTATTACTACATGGGCAGTTATACTGACCTTTTTTTTGAGTAATCTTTCTACATTGTATATCATTTTTTTGAAACTACCATTAATTTGTGTTATTTTATCGTGAGTATCCCCACAAGAACCATATATAGAGAAGTGAATGTCTACCTTATTATTAACTATTGAATCAAATAATCTCTCATTTATATTTTGAAGATTTGTAAAAATAGATATTTTGTTTATTCCAATGTCACTAGCAAACTCTACCAATTCAGGGAGTTTCTCATATATAGTAGGTTCTCCACCAATAAACTGTATATTCTTACATCCTATCGAATTTAGTTCACAAATTACCTTCTCCCATTCATCGAAACTAAGACATTCTTTTACTTCTTTATGTTCTGCACCCTCGTAGCAATGTATGCATCTACTGTTACACATTTGTGTAATCTCTAACCAAGCAAATTCTAAAGATATTTCACTATTCATAGGTACTGTATAAATTTTCCCATTAATATTTGGAATATTTAAAATATTCATTACTTTTTTTAAAAAATTATCTTCACTAAATATTATTTTACTGGTAGAACTTAAGTAGTTTGTTATTAGATTTGTTCCATATTCATTTATTGAGTATACCTTTCCATTTTTAAAATTATAGATTGCACTGCATTTAAATCCTGTTACAAAAACAATTCCTTCGCCTAATTTTAATATCATATCACATTTTTTCCTTTCTTATAGTCCTAGGAAGTCGATA
>HF996721.1:1723-4592 GCA_000433335.1 Clostridium sp. CAG:1219
ACTTCCATTATCAAGCATATGATCAAAACATAAATCACACCATTTTCCATTTAAGCAACTGATTCTATTACAATAATCCAACCACTTCTCTTCGATATCATCATCAAGAATATTTCCAACAAAAACGTCCTCTCTCCCACTACAAAAAGTTACTCTTCCATCTACATCTATTATTGGAGATGCTTTATTGCTTTCATAGCATTTCAATCTCTGTACTTTATTATCAAAATTAATACCAGATGTAGAAATTCCATTCTGGATCAAAATTTTTTTTATTAACAGCACCGTCTCTTTAAAGTGCTCGTCATGAACAACTCTATGTGCTTCCAGCTCTCTTTCATATCCAGAAAAGATTTTTAATTCTGTAAAATATACATCTCTTACTCCATTTTTGATCGCAAACTTACAAAATGGCAACATTTCATCAATATTATCATTGTAAACTGTAAAATTTAAATACATTTGAGAACCACCATACCTTTTAGCTACAGATGTAACATTATACTTTACTTTCTCTATATCTACTCCAACTTGTAAGCCATCTAACGTATTTTGATAAAAAGCATCCATAGTTACTCCCCATTTACACCTTTTACTAAAAAGTTTTGAAACATTATTCTCTGATAACAACATTCCATTTGTTAGTAATCTTAACCTAACCTGATCATTAACATTTAAAACGTTATAAACAAAAGAATCAATGCCACTATATAATAATGGTTCCCCCGTTCCTACACTAATCATACCTTTAAAATCATTTTTTTTCAACAATTCAAAAAAACGATTTAAATTTTCTTTACTCATCTCGATATCCCTATTCACATGATATCTAGTCATGCATTTTTTGCAAAAAGCATTACATCTATATGTAAGTGCTATAAATATATTTTTGTTATGGAACATACAATTACCTTCCTCAAAAAAATATAGGGAGTGACAATTCAAAATAATTGCCACTCCTTTTTTTACTTATTCAACCGGTGAACAACAACCAGGCGAACAGGTTACATTGTCCGCTACATCAAACGTTACACATTCAATACTAGGCATAACAATTCTCCTTTCTTTAGAATTTAAAGCAATTGACATCAACTTTATTAACATCACCACTTACACTAAAAAGATAATTCACAACAATTAACAATATTAATAATTAATTCCTACATTTAATAACAAGTACATATTAACACTATTTTTAGAATTTGTCAATAAAATTATTTTGTTTTTATAAAAAACTTTTGCCACTTTTTTTGGACAATAAAAAAATTAAGAAACTTTGAATTCCTTGATAAATCTGATTGTGGGGAATATACTTGAACTATCGGGCTTCGGGTTATGAGCGAGACCTGACCACTTTTTGTAAGTTTGTGAAAATTAGAGTTTTTGTTGGTATTTCAGTATTTACAAGAGTTTTTATTTATAGAACATTTGTGCATTTTTAGGGTGTTTTTGGAGAAGATTTTACCCAATTTTTGCCCAATAATTTTTAATAAAAATGGAGGTTTTAATAATGAAAATTTGTGATATTTTAAACAATAATGAAAGTGAAAATTTATTAAAGGAATGGTTAGAATTTAGAGAGGAAGAATTATCTCGTATGGATGAAAATGATCAAAAGCATTTAATTAATTTTGATGATTATTCTGAAAATATTTTAAATAATGTTTCTAGTGAGAATTACAACTATATTTCTAAAAAATTAGATTTAATCTATGAGGATTTTATGGAGTATTGTGCTTATTGGAATGATAAGTATTATATGAGTGGATTTAGTGATGCTATTAAGTTGATTGTTAATGGGTTGAAATTATAATTTAGTATAATAAAAAGTGTGAACTTTGACTTTCTTAATGAAATGTCATTTTTCACACTTTTATCATTTTAAATAATTAATTATAAATAATAAGAATTTGGGTTTGCTATTTATCTTGTGAATCATCAAAAGCATTTTCCTCGTTCTCAAATAATCTTTTTATATCACTTTCTAATAATTCATAAATCATATTCGACAAAACCATATGGCGAATTGAAGGATTATTTATATAATTATCATAAAACAAACTTCCTACCTCTCCGCTTGAATAACTGTACCATCTTCTTAAAGGTTCTTTGGGAACATCTTCTTGTTTGCATAAATAAACTTTTATTTCTTTTTTATTATTATCATTATAACAATAATTTAATCTTCTTGAATAGTTTCCCAAAAATTCCTTTTCCTTTTTATATAAATATAATTCTATTAATATTCCATTCTTAAACAGGTTATAATATGGCATTTTATTTTTTAATGTTGGGAAATTACTTTCTACTATCGAAATATATTCATCAATGTATTTTGAAAGTAAATCTTCCAGATATTTTTGCAATTCTTCTTTAGTAAATGTTTCAATAATAATATCTGAAACCCAAGAAGAATTTTTGGCTTTGCTAACATCTTTAGGAACTATTAGATGAGGTTTATCAATAATACTTATGGAAAAACTATCAATCAAAGTTGTTATTCGATTTACTAATGAATAAATAGGAACTCTTCCTTTTCCATTAATACTATAATTACATTCTGGAATATTTATTTTTCCTGTAATTAACTGCTGATATAATTCCTCATTATTTAAACTCTTATCTATAACATCAATGGTCTTTAGTTGTTCAATATTAAACATAATTATTTTTTTACTTAACTCCATTAAATTTAATGGAAGAAATTCATTGAAGTTTGGTATAAAATTTGTTTTTTCATATTTATAATCAAGTTTATATGTCTTACCATATAGAAATATCATATTTAATACATATTCTATATTTAAATACTTACAATTCTCTTCATTTAAACACTTATTTTCTATGATTTTTTGCAATTTATCTTTAA
>HF996722.1 GCA_000433335.1 Clostridium sp. CAG:1219
AAAATTTAAATTCAAATTATAAAATAGAAAACGTATCTATTACTAGTGCAAATCCCGAAGTTCTAAATACGTTTAATAACTTAAGCGTGAGAGAATGCATTAAAAAGTCTATAATATTTTCTTTCATAAGTACATTAGCTTATGTAATTTTAGCCATTTTTATAGAAACATTTTTTGGAATTATGGTAGATAAAAAGACGATTGAAGATATATTAGAAAAGAAAGTAATATTTGAAATATCAGACTTTAATTTAAAATCTATTAAGAGTAAAAAAATGTATAAAGAAGAACAGTTTAAAAAACTAAAAAGCAGAATAGACTTTAAATATTTAAGAGAAAATAAAAATGCTATTTTATTTACGAGTACAACATCTAAAAGTGGAATAACTTATGTTGTAGAAAATTTATATGAATCATTAAAGGAAAGTTTAAAAGTAAAAGTTGTAAAATTTGACGAAAAATGTAATATTGAAAAGATACTAGATGAAGGAAAGAAGAATGGAGAGTTACTATTAATAGACTCTAAATTTTTATTAGCATCTTCGAATATTGAGGGGATATTAGGAAACATTGATAATTTAATACTTGTTGAAGAATATTCTAAAATAAACGTAAGAAAGCTCGAAGAGGCAAGGGAAGTATTGGAGTTTTATAATATTAAAAATGCTAGTGTAGTAATAAATAAAAAGAATGAGATAGATGAAATAATTAGGTATAGGGAATTCAGAAAAGAAAGTAAGACAAAAAAGTAAGAAAACTGGGAGGTATATGAAAATTATGAGTGAAAGAGCTGGAAGTAGAAGAGAAAAGAAAAAGAGAAATGTATTTTTTATAATAGCGTGTTCAATATATTTGTTAATTAGTGTTGTCTTTTTAGGATATGTAATTTCTATAAATATGTTGCCAACATCCTATATTGTTGCGATAATAATTGCAGATATTATAGTTACAGGACTTATTTCTCTTGGAATCTTAAAAAGAAATAAAGGATATGCACTTAACATAGTATTTACGGTTCTTGCTGTAGTAATTATAGGAGTATATGCTTTTGCATATAACTACATAAACGCCACAATGAATTTTATTGGAACAATGGCCGAAAAAGTTGAAGAAACTGAGGAATATTATGTTATAACTTTAAATAATAGTAAGTTTAGTAAAATAGAAGAAGCTGATGGAAAAAATATGCATATATTCTCAGCAGATGAAGACTATTCTGATATAAAGGCTGATATAGAAACTAAAGCGAAAGTTACTTATAAAAATGATGAAAGTCTTGTAAAGCTTGCAGAAGATATTTTATCTGGCAAAAGTTATTTTGCACTTGTTAGTGCATCACAATATTCTATGATTAAAGATGACAACAAAGATTTTGAGAGTAAAACAAAAATAATATATACTATTAATCATAAAATATCTAAAAAAGAAGAAAATATAATAGATGAAAATAGCAATAAAACTACATCAAATGGAGTATTTAACGTTTATATAAGCGGTATTGATACTTCAGGGAACATAAGTAATGTTTCAAGGAGTGATTCAAATACCCTAGTTACAGTAAATACAAACACTCATGAAGTATTACTTACATCTATTCCAAGAGACTATTATGTAACTTTGCATAGTAAAGGCGCAAAAGATAAGTTAACACACTCTGGAATATACGGAATATCTGAGACAGTAAGTACAATTGAAGATCTTCTTGATACAGAAATAAATTATTATGTTAGGGTTAACTTTACAACAGTAATAAAACTTGTTGATACACTTGGAGGAATAGATGTAGAGTCAGATTATACATTTACATCTAGTGATGGCCCATCATTTGTTAAAGGAATGAATCATATGAATGGTAAACAGGCACTTGCATTTAGTAGAGAAAGACATTCATTTGTAACAGGAGACAATCAAAGAATTAAAAATCAGCAAAAAGTAATAGAAGCTATAATAAATAAAGTGTTAAATAGCACAACGTTAATGACAAAATATACAAGTATTTTAAGTTCTCTTTCTGGAAGTTTCCAAACTAATATAAGTCAAGATGATATAAGTGTCCTAGTAAAAAAACAATTACAAGATATGCCATCATGGAAAATATCTATGAATAGTTTAAGTGGAAGCGGTGCTAGCATGGCAACATATTCTGCTGGAAGTCAGCTTTTGTATGTAATGGTACCAAATCAAGTTAGCGTTACAGAGGCAAAAGATAAAATAAATAAAGTTTTGGGAGAAAATTAATTGAAAAAATCCAAGATGACTAAAAATCATTTTGGATTTTTATATTGAGTTATATTTACAAAAAAGCGTTGTTGTGATAAATTTTATTTAGAAGGTGAAAATATGAAATATGAATTTGAAGTCCCAGGAAAGATATTTGGAAAAGCAAGACCAAGACTTAATTCTTATACGGGAGTTGTATATACTCCAACAAAAACGAAAGATTATGAAGAGCTTATTAAACAATATTTTTTGATAAAAAATCCTGGGGCACGAACACTAGAGTCAAGGGTGAGTGTAGAGATTAAGGCTTATTTTAAAATTCCAAGTTCTGCAAATAAAAGCGAAAAAGAGGAAATGCTAGAAAATAAAATAAGCCCAGTAAAAAAACCAGATATAGATAATGTTGTTAAAATAGTTTTGGATGCTCTAAACAAATTTGTTATATTAGATGATATTCAAGTGACAAAACTTACAGTAGAAAAAGAATATGCAAGAGAAGAAAAATTGTTGATAAAAATAGAAGAATATTAAATTATAATAAATTAAGATAATATTTAATTATTTGTAAAATTACTAATACCAAAAAACTAAAAAATATATTTTTTTGTATTTTAAATACAAAAACTTAGAAAAAGATATATACAAGTATGCGAAACATTAAAAGATAATGAAAATAAGATATTAAAAAGGGAATTAAATTCGCTACAGAAAATTAATGATAATTATGAAAAAACAATATTAACAATGGATAAAATACCAATGTCAAACGAAGAGGGGATAATAGTAAGAAATGTTTTAAGTTGGCTAATAGATAAATAGTGCTAACCAGGTAAGTATTTAAACTTACTTGGTATTTTTTTGTTGGAATTTAAATTCCACACTAAAGAATAGATGTAATTAAACTTTAAAAAATATATAAAAAATTGCAGAAAAAAAGCCCTAAAAAACTTGAAAAAATATTCTATTTAATATACAATAAAAACGAATATATTATGAGGTATTTATATGAAAAGAAATAAAAGTTTGAATAGAAAAAAAGCGATATCTTTAATAGTTTTAGTGATAACAATTATTATTATTGTTATTATTGCAACTACTGGAGTGGTACTTGTTGCAAAGTCTGGGATATTTCATTCATCTACAGAACTTACATTTAAAAATGCTATGTCACAATATAGTGATAGAATAAAAAATTATTTTGGAAGTAAAGTAAGTGATGAAAATGAAAATATAAGAATATCTGGAGAAAATCTAGTAGAGTACATACCAGAACTTAAAGATTCAAAATATTTAGATAAATTATATGTATTAGATGGGGAACTTGTAATAGATGGTTCTAAGATTACTGAAGATGAAAAAAATTGGGCCAAAGAAATTGGTATTCATGTAAGTGATTCTTTAGAAATTATTGGTCTAGATGTTGTAACTACAGAAAATACTATAGAGATAAAAAGTATAAATACATCTGGGAATATACCAAAAGGAGTAAAGTACAAATTTAAGTTAGATGATAATGAAAAGGAAAGTACGACATCATCATATACTTTTGATAAACTTGAAAGCGGAAAATACTATTTGGTAAATGTATCTATAGTATCAAGTGAAGGTCAAGAGCTAGCAAGCTACAAAAAGAACATAAAAACAAGAATAAATAACGATGTTGTAGATATAAAACTTAGTACAGAAAATTGGACTAAGGGGCCAATTAAGGTCACACTTGAATATGAAAATATACCGCAAGCGTACAAAATACAATATAAAATTGGAAAAGAAGAATTTAAAGATTATACCAAAGAAGTTGAAGTGACTGAAAATAACACGTTTATTTATGCAAGATTATATAATAAAGATGTAGGAAGAGATACATCAAATAATTATGTAGAAATAAAAAATATTGATAAGGAAGTTCCTTTAAAACCAACTGCCATTTCAGCTACATCAGAAATTAATAGTATAAAAGTTAGAGCAAGTGGCTCACAAGATTCTCTAAGCGGTATATTAGGATATAAATACAGCTTAGACGGAATAACGTATACAAGCGCAATAAAAGCATATGAGGACTATACGTTTACAAACATAAATGCCGATACTATAAAAACTATATATACAAAAGCTGTAGATAATGTCGGAAATGAATCAGAAGTATATTCAAAAGATTGGTCTACATGGGAAGCAAGTGAAAAAGTTAAGATATCAATAGATCCTTTAGAAGATTTATGGACTAATAAAGCTGTAACTGTATCACTTTCACATCAAAGTATACCAACAAATTATATAATGCAATATAGAATAAATAATGGTTCTTGGACAGATGGATATACAGCAAAAGTAACAGAAAACAGAACTAAAATAGAAGCAAGACTATATAATAAGAATTTAAATGACGAGATAGGATTAAATAGTTTAACTATAGGAAATATAGATAGAATCGCTCCAAATGTAATAAGTGCTGAATTTAATCCAACAAAAAATACTATAGAAGTTTCAAACATAGTTGCAAAAGACGAAGGTGGAAGTGGAATTGCAAACTATGAATTATCTATTAAAAAGCATTCGGATATATATTATACTCCGTATACTTCAGAACAGAATAAATATACATTTGAAGGTCTTGTAAAAGATACTTTGTATGATATTCATATAAGAGTTTATGACAAGGCAGGAAATGTTTCTGATTATTATAGTAAGAGTATACCAACTGTATGTACTATAACACTTGATTCTCAAGGCGCAGATAGTGGCAAAGAAGGTACAAAAACAATATATGAAAAATATGAGAAAGGCTTTTATGATACAGAAGATTGTATAAATAAAATAACATCTATTAGTATTCCTCAAAAAACAGGTTTCGTGTTTGATGGATATTATACAGAAAAAAATGGTCAAGGCACTAAAATGATAGATGGTGCAGGAAATATTACTACAAATCTAAAAAATAGCTATTATACATCAGCAGGAACACTTTATGCAAATTGGGTAGCAAAAAAAATTACAGTAATATTTATGAGAAATACTACTGCAAATGATACTACAAGTGACACACAAGAATTTACATATGGTGTCACAGGTCAAAGCTTTTCAGCAAAGGGATGGACTAAGAAGGGATACACATTACTTGGTTGGCATGAAGATAAAACTTCTACTGCAAAACGATATAACATTACTAGTGGAGTGCAAAATACTTGGATCGAGTCAAAATATAATGCAAGTTCTAATCATACAGTGACACTTTATGCAATATGGCAACCTAACACGTATACAGTAAAATATAATGGAAACGGTGCTACAGGCGGAACTACAGCTAACAGTTCACATACATATGATGTAGATAAAAAATTAACAAAAAATGGGTATACAAGGGCATACACTATAACATATAATCATAATTATACTGGCTCTACAAATATTTCAAAGACAGCAACATATTCATTTGTAAATTGGAATACAGTAGCTAATGGTACAGGTACAAAATATGCAAATGAAGCTACTGTTAAGAATTTAACAGATAAAAATAATGATACATTTAACTTATACGCAATATGGAAGAGTGCAAGTCTAACTTATGTTCCAACAAGAACAGGATACGTGTTTGACGGATGGTTTGAAGATGCCGAATGCACTAAAAGAGCAGCAAGTAGCAATGGAGTTTATACACCAACTGCAAATAAAACATTGTATGCTAAATGGATAGAGATAAGTTATAACATTTCATATAATTTACAAAATGGAACAGCTGGAACTAATAAACCTACTACAGCAAAGTATGATCAAGTTGTAACAATTTCTAACCCGACAAAAACTGTGACTATAACAGGTGATGCTAATGGTACAGGAGCAACTATAACAGGTAGCCCAGCAAAAAAACCTCAAACTTTTGCAGGATGGACATATAGTGGTGGCAATACTGCTACAGCACTTTACGGAACAGCAAGCAATGCTGTAACTACAAGTTGGAATAATGCAAGTACAAAAGTTAAAGCGG
>HF996723.1:0-2055 GCA_000433335.1 Clostridium sp. CAG:1219
TTCTACTTGCCACATTGCGTCACATACTATTTCTGAATCTTTGATTATATTTATATCTACTTTAATATTTTTTAAATCACACAAAGGTTGAATCTTCTTAATAGATTTCTCCACTAATTTACAAAGTTTAATCTTTTTATTAAAATACTCTACCGTATTTGAATCTAGTTGTGATAATTTCAGTATAGACTGTACTAAAAAATTAATATTTGTTGTTTCTACTTTAATCTCTTTTACAAAGTCATTTCTAATTTCTACATCTAAATCTGGATTTTCGATTAAATTATCTAACATAATCATAATAGAAGTTAATGGTGTTTTTAATTGATGAGATATATCTGATAATGAATTTTTTAAATTTATCTTATCTTTTGTCGAATTTTCTGCTTGTTCTTTCAACATTATTGTTGTTTTATAAATTTCATTTTTTAGAATAGATAACTCATCTTCACTCATTCCATCTAAATCTAACTTATAGTTTTTTCTATTTATTTCTTCTATACTTTTAATTATTGATTCTATTTCTTTATCTTTCTTTTTGTTATATTTTATAAAACATAATATAATAATGCATACTGTTAAAATCAAATATAAGACATTAACAATAGAAAACAAATTATGATTTGTAATATTATTTTTTACAATAATATCTTTTTCAGCGTTTATATTATATTTCTTTAAAAATCCTGAGTCTATTCTATCTTCTTTCTTTACAATATCCATTATATCATTATCAGTCATCTCTGGATATTTTTTATTTATTTCTCCTACAATTGTTTCTATTTTATAATTGAAGTTAGCATTATACCTTTGATATTCTATTCTATCTAAAATTAGGAATAAAACTGATAGAATAATTAGAATAAATAATGCTTGTTTTAAGTATTTCTTAAATTCATACTTATTTTTCATAGTCAATTCTATAACCTATACCTTTTATTGTTTTAATTATATTAGTTCCTAATTTTTCTCTTATTCTATTGTAATAAACTGTTACTGTATGATCGTCAACAAAATTACCAGTAAGTTCCCATATTTTATCCAATATAACATTTCTTGATACGGTCTTATTTAAATTAATAATCAATATATATAATAATTTAATTTCTAATGAAGAAAAGTTAATTTCTTTATCATTTTTATAACAAAGTAGTTTATCAGTATCAAACTTAATATCATTAATAACTATAATATTTTCCTTTTTATATCTAAGTAATACTTTATTAATTCTTGCAAGAAGTTCCTTTGTTGAAAATGGTTTTGTTAAATAATCTTCTGCTCCAATATTAAGTCCTTTGACTATACTTTCTTCATCATCTTTGGCAGTTAAAAATATTGTAGGAGTTTTCTTTTCTTTTATATAATTATCAAATAAGTCAAATCCATTTCCATCTGGAAGTGTTACATCTAATATTATTAAATCAATACTGTTACTTTTTATATATTCTATTGAATCTGAAATTGTAGTTTTTGCTTCAACAATATATCCATTATTTTCTAAACTAAATTTTAATCCTTTTATGATAGATAAATTATCTTCGACTAATAATACTTTCATTTGATACTCCTTTCTTTTTAAAGATTTTAGATATTTCTATTATACCATAATTATAGACAAAAAGGGCTTAACGCCCCATTTGTTTTATATATTTTCATTTCTAATTGTTTCTATTGTATTTTGTTTATTGATCTTTCCTATTGAATATTTCATTAATGTTGTAATTAATATAAATACAATAACAATACATATAATTATTGGTAATATAGGAAAATTAAATCCTACATCAGAAGCATTAAATTTATAAATTATATATGCTAATATCGTTCCAATAACCGATCCGTAGATTAATGATTTGCTTCCAATAAATATGCTTTCAAGATTAATCATTTTACTAAACTCTTTTTTAGTCATTCCAATAGATTTTAACGTAGCAAATTCTTGCTTTCTTAATTCCATACTCGTTGTTATTGTATTGAAGATATTTGTTATACCAATTAATGAAATAACAATAATAAATCCATATAAGAATATATTAATTAATAATAGAATATTAT
>HF996723.1:2121-6940 GCA_000433335.1 Clostridium sp. CAG:1219
TTTTCACCTATAATATTCTTTATTTCTTCTTCTAGTTTTGAAACATTACTTGAATCAAAATTTACTTTTGCATATTCAATTTTAATATTGTTTTTTTCTAAAAATTGGTCAGATACAACTAAATATGATGAATAACTATCTCCACCAATAGGATATTCACTTGTAACCTTAGCAATTTCAATTGATAAATTAATTTCTTCCGAATCAGTACGTTTGTTATTTTTATCATATTCTGTAGAATAAACAAATCCATTTATTACATCTCCAGTTTTGTATCCATATCTTGTTGTTTTATCTTTGATTGTTATTCCATCTTGGTTAATGTTTGTAATACTATCAATCATTATTGCTTTATCTACATTACTGTTATAGTTTAAACCTAATTCTTTCAAATAATCTTTATATGCTTCATTATTTAAAGCTACTAAACTTATTTGTATATCTTCATTTTTTGAACTATCTGCAAGTTCTGGGCTTCTATTTACATAGTAATCACTATATTTTGGATTTTTTAATGTAAATACAGTCAATCTATAAATTGAATATTTTTTAATATTATCTAAATTTACAGTTTGTTTAATCAAATCATAATTTTCATAATAATCATTTATTGAATATTCAATATTTGATTTTAATTTTCCAAATTGATTTTCTGATCCATTTTTTATTAAAGATATAAATGAGAATAATGCTATAAATGTCGTAATAGAAATTGTTAAAGATATAATAGTAGTTCTATATCTTTTCTTATTTCTTTTTGTATTTTTTAATGCTATAACTCCACCAACACCAAATAAAGATTTTATAAATTTAGGCGTTTTTAATTTCTTATTATTTATTTTTATATCTGCACTATTTCTAATTGAATCAATAGGAGAGAATTTAGATGCCTTTTTAGCGCTTCTTACAGCAGATAAATATATGGTTACTATACCAAGTAATATAGACGCTAATATTGCTATAAATGATACTGAAAATATTAGTTTTAATCCACTACCATCATTTAATGCTAATGTATTTGTAATATGTACTAATATAAATGAAGCAAGTAGCCCTGATAATATGCCTAGAGGGATACCAACTACTCCTAGTATTGCTGCTTCAAATAATACATTTTTTTTGATTTGTTTTTGAGTTGCACCAATACTTTTTAGCATTCCATATTGTTTTATCTTTTCAGTTATTGATATGTCAAAACTATTTTTAATACAAAATACTGATGTTACTATAATTATTACAAGCACAACCGCAACCATTCCCCCAAGTCCTTGTATCGTTGATATAGATAATGGATTAGTTTGTAATTGAATTAAGTATTTGTTATCTTGAAATTTATACTTTGCATTTTCAATAGCATTTGTATATTGATCAAATTTTTCTTGTGATTTATACATACTATTGTCATAACCCATTTTTAATATATCTTTATCTACGCCAATAATGTTTGATGTAACATCTATATATTCTTTTACTCCTTGTTTTGTATAAACTGCAAATACATCTAATTTAGTTACATTTTTTATGTTATCTAAATAAGTAATTACAGTATATCCAGGGGCTTCAAATGATTCAATATTTGTACTAAGTCTTTCGGCAATTCCTACAACTTTATATTGCTTTGTTGTAGTATTTTCTATCTTTTCATTAATTTCTTTACCATATGGTACATCTTGAGTTAGTTCCATACCTTCACTTGTTCTTTTTCCTATATCAAGTGTAATAGTATCTCCTACTTTTATATTAACATTTCCATTTTTTCTTATATGTTCAGAAATAATAATTTCATTTTCGTTTTCTGGTAATCTACCTTCAATTAATCTTCCTAAAATATTATTTAAAGCTACCTTATTATATGCTTTAACAAAAACATAAGGTTTATATTCATTTTTGGACTCTTTTAATTCTGCATAGCCGAGATTATTAACTAATCCTAGTTCTTTTATTTTAGAGTTATTTTCAATAGTTTTAATATCATCTTTATTAACATCTATAAACTCATAGTGATAATTTCCCTTTACCGATGTTTCATACTTTATTGAAGAAGCAATAAAACTGGAATATAGACTAGATAATGCAGTAATAAGTGCTACTGATAATAAGATTCCTATTATAGTAACAATACTTCTTTTTTTATTTAATTTTAAATTTTTAATAGTTAACTTGTTAAGTAAGTTCATTATCTACACCTCCTCAACAATTCTTCCATCTTCTATTTTTATAATCCTATCTGCTATTTTTGCAATTTCCATATTATGTGTAATCATAATAATTGTTTGTTTTAATTCTTTATTTGATTTTTGTAATAATGCAACTATTTCATCACTAGACTTTGAATCTAAATTTCCTGTTGGCTCATCTGCGAGAACCAATGTAGGATTTGTAATTAATGCTCTTCCAATACTTGTTCTTTGTTGTTGTCCACCAGATAATTCATTTGGAAGATGTGTTCTTCTTTTTTCTAGTCCTAATAATTCTAGCATTTCATTTAGTTTCTTTTTATCAACTTCTCTATTATCAAGTGCTAGTGGTAAAGTTATATTTTCTTCTACATTTAATATTGGTATTAAGTTATAAAATTGATAAATTAACCCTACTTGTCTTCTTCTAAATATAGCAAGTTTGTCATCATCAAAACTATAAATATCTTTTTCATCAATAAATACCTTACCTTTTGTTGGTCTATCTACTCCTCCAAGTAGATGTAATAATGTTGATTTACCTGATCCAGATGCTCCAACAATAGCAACAAATTCTCCTTTTTCAACTGAAAAAGAAACATTATCAAGAGCAACAACAGTTGACTCTCCCTTTCCATAAACTTTGGTTAAATTCTGTACTTTTAATATTTCCATAACCTAATCTCCTCCTTTTTATATTTACATTATATTACTTAAAGGTTACAAGTAGGGTACACTTTTAAATCTTTTATATAAATTTTAAAATTAAAAAAGATTACCACAATTAGGCCATACAGGATATATCTTAAATGCATGATGAGTTTTCAAGCATATTTCTTCATCCTTAAATTGTTCTAAATAATCTATAAGTTCTCTTACGGTCATTGTTTCAGGGCATTGATCAAATGAATACCCTGCTCTTTTTGTAGCAAAAGGTAAATATTCCATAATATTTACTTTTTTCCTTATTACATATATCACTTTCTATACCTTATAAGTTAAGTTATAAAGAAAAATAGTATATTAAAATTTCACTATTAAATTACTCTACTTTTTAATCATTTCTAAATTTATACACAAGAAAATTACCTTCTCTAAACTTTCATAAATTTAGAAAAGGCTATATTGCCATTGAAACCAAAGAATTTCTATTAGATGTACTTCTAAATATGCGTATCATAATTAACGTGGTTTGGTCAAGAATAACTTATGATACAATATATGCTAACAGTCTTTCAGCTGGCCAATCACAAAATTTTAATATATTCACATTTACTTCATCTGATAAGGTTGCTGAGATGCAGGGGGCTACATTTAATATTTTTAATGTTTCAATGTATTAAAGAAAATAGATAAAATTCTTTTTTAAATATGGTAAGGTGGTAGAATGTTATGAAATTAATAGCTATAAAATGTCCTAACTGTGGAGCGCAAGTGGATTTTGATAGAGGAAAAAATATGTGCATATGTAATTATTGTAATAGCAAAATATTTTTTGATGATGAGGTATTAAAATACCGTGTAGAACTTAATGGGAAAATTGAATTAAAAAATGCTCCAAAATTAGAGAGCTATTTAAAACTTGGCAGAAGATATTATAAAAATGGCGAGTATATGGAAGCTTATAAAGTTTATACTCAAGCTATGGAATATGATGCAGATAATTTAGAAGCAATGTTTAGGAGAGAGTTATGTCAGATATTAATGAATTCTGATGACTTTAATATTACTGGTATTATAAATCTAATTGACGAGATTAATGATACTTCAAATTATAATAATGAAACTATTAAATATATTAATGAATTATATATTGCAATAGGCAATATTCAGGAGAGTATAATCTTAAAATGTAAAACTTGTGTGTTAACGAATGAACAAGCATATTCTGCTTCAGATATGCTACATAAAATTATATTGTGCTATGAAAAAATCTATAATTTTTCTCTTAAGTTAAAGTGCTCTGATGACTTTAAACTAAATATAATTAATGACATATTATATATAGTTGACTATAAAATAAGTGTTGCAAGTAGAATAAGATTGGATAGAGCATATTATTATGAAATAAAAAAAGTATATACTCAGGAGAAAAATAAAATAGTTCCCCTTAGCAAAGAAGAGATAAAGCGTAATGCTAAAATAGAAAAAAATAAACGTATAAAAACAAAGGTTATAATAATATTAGCTGTTTCTATATATGTTATGTTCTTTCTCATAGCACTAATTGAAAGCTAAAAAGGAGCTCTTATAGAGTTCCTTTTTCTAATCTTCTTTATAACATTCTTGTTTTGTATAATAAGTATGAAGCAATTTATGTGAAATTTCTCCGTTAGGTTCTTTCAAAAATTCGCTATATAGTTCTTTTACTGCTGGATTTTCATGTGATTTTTTATATTTTGAAGTTTTATCTGCCTTGTAAAGTGCAGACGCCCTAAGCTTTTTGTAATCAACACTTTCTCGTACTTTTTTTGGTACAATTGGTTGACCACCTCCATTTATGCAGCCACCGGGGCATGTCATTATTTCGATGAAGCTATATTTTGAAGTTCCATTTTTAATTTCATCTAATAGAATGGAAGCGCTCTTTAAAGTTTGAACGACTGCAATTTTATGTATTGTTCCTAAAATCTTTATTTCTG
>HF996723.1:6956-22079 GCA_000433335.1 Clostridium sp. CAG:1219
TTCATACCTTCTATACTTTTTACATTTTTAAATTCTACATTTTCTATTTGGCTTCCATCTAGTAAGTAGGAAACAGATCGCATGGCAGCCTCCATAACTCCACCTGTAGTTCCAAAAATATGGCCAGCTCCTGTAGCAATTCCAAGAGGAGAGTCGAAATCTTCATCTTCTAATGTGGAAATATCAATATTGTTTTTCTTTAATAAGCAAGCCATTTCTCTTACTGTAATTACACTATCTACAGCCTTTATACCGTTTTCTAAAAGTAAATTTTCACGATTTATTTCAGCTTTTTTAGCAGAGCATGGCATAAGAGCCACGGAATATATATTTTCTTTTGGAATATTCATTTTTTCTGCATAATAGGTTTTTATTAGTGTTCCCATTATTTCCATAGGAGATTTTGTTGTTGAAAGATGATTTAATATTTCAGGATAGAACTTCTCAGCATAAGTTATCCAACCGCTACTACAAGAAGTTATCATAGGTAATGTGCCGCCATTTTTTAGTCTTGAAATAAATTCTGTAGCTTCTTCCATAATAGTTACATCTGCTGCAAAATCTGTATCAAATACAGCATCAAATCCTAACTTTTTAAGACCTGCAACCATTTTACCAGTCATTAAAGTTCCTATTTTTTGTCCAAATTCTTCACCAATAGTAGCACGTGTTGCAGGAGCTGTTTGAATTACTACATATTTCTTATCATTATATAGAGCATTTTCAATGTCTGATATATTTGATTTTTCTAAAAGAGCACCAACAGGGCAATTTATAACACATTGACCACATCCAACACAGGTTGATTTTTTAAGTGGCATATCCATGGCAACACCAATTTTAGATTTAAATCCCCTATTTACTGTCGAAATTGCACATACACCTTGTACATTTTTACATATATTAACACATTTTTTGCATAGTATACACTTTGCTGTATTTCTTACGATACAGTCAGAAGAGGTGTCAAGTGTTTCTTTAGGTACATCGTTTGATTCGAATGGAATATCTTCTATTCCAAATTTTTTTGCAAGGTCTTGTAGTTCACAATTTTTATTTCTGCTACAAGTAAGACATTTTTTTTCATGTGCTGAAAGAATTAATTCAAGTACAGTCTTTTTTGTATCTAACAATGCTTTTGTATTAGTATGAACTACCATTCCATCTGTTGCAGGCTGTACACACGCTGCAAGATATGATCTTGCACCCTCAACTTCAACAAGACACATTCTACATGCTCCAATTTCGTTTATTTTTTTTAAGTAACAAAGAGTAGGAATATCTATTGAAGCACTTCTTGCCGCTTCTAATATAGTAGATCCTTCATTTACAGTTATATTTGTTCCATCAATTGTTAAATTAACTTTTTTATCGCTCATAATTCACCTCTATTTTTTTTCTATTGCATGGAATGGACATTTTGTCATACAAACTCCACATTTTATACATTTATTTTGATCTATAACAAAAGGACCTTTTTTTATTTCACCAGATATTGCATGAACAGGACAATTTCTTGCACATATTGAACAAGATTTGCAAAGGTCTTTATTTATTGTAATTCTAGCAAGGGCCCTACATTCTGATGCAGGACATTTTTTATCTACTATATGTGCGATATATTCATCTCTAAAGTATTTAAGCGTACTTAATACTGGGTTTGGGGCGGTTTGCCCAAGTCCACAAAGAGAAGCCTTTTTTATTGTAAGCGCTAAATGTTCTAATTTTTCAAGATCTTCTAATGTAGCTTTTCCTTCTGTTATCTTGGTTAATATCTCTAACATTCTTTTAGTTCCAATTCTGCATGGAGGGCACTTGCCACAAGACTCGTCAACGGTAAACTCAAGGAAAAATTTAGCTAAGTTTACCATACATTTATTTTCATCCATAACAATAAGTCCACCAGAGCCCATCATTGAACCAATACTAGCCAAAGAATCATAATCTATTGGAACATCTATCTTTTCTGCTGGGATACATCCGCCACTTGGCCCGCCAGTTTGAGCTGCTTTAAATCTTTTTCCAGTTTCAGTTCCGCCACCAATATCATATACAATTTCTCTTAAGGTAGTTCCCATAGGCACTTCTACTAGTCCAACATTTTTTATATTTCCGCCAAGTGCAAAAACCTTAGTACCTTTAGAATTTTGTGTACCAATTTTTGAAAACCATTTTGCACCATTTAGAATTATTTTTGGAATGTTAGCATATGTTTCAACATTGTTTAGTACAGTTGGGCTATTAAAAAGTCCCTTTACTGCAGGGAAAGGAGGTCTTGGTCTTGGCTCACCTCGTTTTCCCTCAATAGAATTCATAAGTGCAGTTTCTTCACCACATACAAATGCTCCAGCTCCTAGTCTTATTTCAATATCAAAACAAAAGTTGGTATTAAAAATATTGTCTCCAAGTATTCCAAGGTCTCTTGCTTCTTTGATAGCTATATTAAGTCTTTTTACCGCTATAGGGTATTCAGCACGTACGTATATGTATCCCTTGTTTGCACCTATTGCATATGCTGCAATCATCATAGCCTCTACTACTGAATTTGGGTCTCCTTCTAGGATACTCCTATCCATAAATGCTCCGGGATCACCTTCATCTGCATTACAACATACGTATTTTTGAGAAGCTTTTGATTCTTTAGCAAACATCCACTTTTTTCCAGTTAGAAATCCGGCGCCACCTCTACCACGAAGCCCAGATGACGTAACTTCTTTTATAACCTCATCTTGTGACATAGTTAAGGCTTTTTCTATAGCTTTGTAACCATCTTGTGCAATATATTCGTTTATATTTTCTGGATCAATTTTTCCACAATTTTGGAGAGCAATTCTATCTTGTTTTTTATAAAAATTTAATTCGTGCCATTTTCTTATTAGTTTTTCATTTTCTTTTGCAAGTAATCTATCGCAAGTAATATTTTTTTCATAGCAATCTATTATATCAGATGCATCATCTGGAGTAACCATCTCATAAAAAATTTCATCTGGATCTATAACAACTATTGGACCTTTGGCACAAAATCCAAAACATCCTGCCTTTGATATAGTAACTCCATTTAATTTTCTCTTCTTAACTTCCGCTTTTAGCGCCTCAAGTAATTTTTCGCTTTTGGAAGAAGTACACCCCGTTCCACAACATACCATTATTCTAGAAGAATTGAAATAATCTTTATAATCTTTTCTAATTTTCTCTAACTTTTTTGATAAATTCATTACTTCACCTCTCTATATTTTAAGATAAGCTCATTTACTTTTTTTTCTGTCATTTTTCCGTATACTTCCCCGTTAATTACTATTGCTGGGGCAAGACCACATGCCCCAATACATCTAACCTCTTCAAGTGAAAAAAGGCCATCATCTGTGATTTGTCCAGATCTTATGCCAAGTTCTCTCTCAAAAGCTTCTAATATAGCTTTTGAACCTTTAACATAACATGCAGTGCCAAGACACACTTCAATGTTGTATTTTCCTTTAGGTTTTAATTTAAATCTAGAGTAAAAAGTTATAATTCCGTATATTTCTGCCATAGAAATATTTAAAAATTTAGATAAACACTTTTGAGCATTAGTAGAAATATAACCATATTTGTCTTGCACTTCATGTAGAGCCTCTATTATGTCTTCTCTATTTCCTTCGTATTTTTTAGCAATTTCTATTAAATCTTTATCATATTTATTAGAACAGCTACACTTGTTACATGCCATATAAAAACCTCCAAAAACTTTTATATAATAATTATATAGAAAATCTAAAAATAATGCAATATTTAGACAAAAAAATACTCAGGGCAATAGCTCTGAGCAAAACAAATAAAAATTATATATTACTGTTGGAGAAAAAAACAACAGACAAACGCAAAAAATATTAAACATTTTAAAATATACTAACATGTCAATATTATAGCATTTTTTTCCTAAATAGTCAATAATTGCAAAAATAGATTGAAAAAAAGAAAATAATATAATATACTAGAGAAAACAGGAGGTTAGTATGAAATTTGAACCAAAATATAAAAGAGTATTAATAAAAATAAGTGGAGAAGCACTTGGAAAAGAAGACGGAAGAGGAATTGATGAAGAAAAACTTGAAAAGGTTGTAGAACAATTAGCAGAAATTTCTAAAAAAGGAGTAGAGGTAGCTTTAGTTATAGGTGCTGGTAATTTCTGGCGCGGAAGATATGGAGCTGAATATATGGAAAGAACAACTTCTGACTATATGGGAATGCTTGCTACAACTTTAAATGCACTTGCAATGCAAGATATGCTAGAAAGTAAGGGAATATATACAAGAGTTATGACTGCAATTGAAATGAGACAAATTGCAGAACTATACATAAGAAGAAGAGCTGTAAGACATTTAGAAAAAGGAAGGGTAGTAATATTTGCTTGTGGTACAGGAAGCCCGTACTTTACAACGGACTCTGCTGCAGCCCTTCGTGCCATTGAAATAGAGGCGGATGTGATACTTCTTGCAAAAAATGTTGATGGGGTATACAATAAAGATCCTAAAAAATATGATGATGCTAAAAAATATGATGAAGTTAAATATATGCAATCAATATCTGAAGGTCTAAATGTTATGGATACCACAGCAATAACACTTTGTATGGAAAATCATATTCCAATTTTGGTATTTGCTCTAAATGAAGAAAATTCAATTAAAAGAGCTATATCTGGTGAAAGGATAGGAACTATTATAAAGGAGTAGGTGAGAAGATGGAAAATAAAGAAGTAAAATATACGTTAAAACCCAAATTTAATTTTTTATATGAATTTTTTATGCCCCTTGGTGCTAAATTTAGAAGAGATTTATTAGTTATTGTTGCACTTATAGTAGCTACAATATTTATATGTCTATTTGGTAACAACTTAATGGAAAGTGCTGCCGTATTTAATGGAATAAATCTAATAGACGTATTTAAGTGGATATTGATTATAGCACTGGTAGTATTTTCTATAAAATTTATTGCAGACTTAGTGCTAAGATCACTTCAGTATAAATATATAAGTTATAAATTTTACGATGATAGTTTAGTTTATGAGGATACTTTTTTAAACCAACAAGCTAAAACAATAAGATATGAAAATATTAAAGAAATAGAATTAAGACGTACTATATGGGATAGAATAATGGGATATGGAATTTTGATTATATCTACAAATGCTGAGGGAAAAAGGTCAGCTGGTATGGTCATATATGCTATAAAAAATATAGATGAAGCCTATGAAAAAATTGATAAATTGGTTTATTCTAAAAGAAAGGGAGAATCAAAAGAATTAAATAATATCTCAGAGCAAACAACATCTCCTAGTGCTACACCACAACAGGAAGTACAAACTATAAAAGAAGAACCTTTAAATAGAGCACCACAAGAGCAAGATGAGGGAGAAGAAAACTTTAAAGATAGTTTAAAAAATGTTAAGTAATGGGTATTACAAATACTCATTATTTTTTTTATTTCTATTATTTTAAAAAGATTAAATTTATATGACAAATATTGACTAAATTTATGCAAAATAGTATAATACAGATGTTACAGGAGGGAATATATCGTGAATAAAAAGAATATCATAACATTTATAATATGTTTAGTAGTAATACTTGCAATAACATATCTCGCAATATTTGGACTTAAAATAGGTGACAAGAAAATAATAAGCGATATTAAAGATTTAAAAACAGGTCTTGATATAAGTGGGGGCGTAAGTCTAGTATATCAAGCGAAATCAGATGATGGAAGTGAAATAACAGCAAGTGATCTTAAAAAATCAGAAGCCGTTATTAAAAAAAGATTGGAATCAAAAAATATATTTGATTACTATGTAAGACAGGATGTTGCAACTTCAAGAATATACGTGGAGATACCTGCAAATGTAGAAGATACATCAGAAGATCCACTAAAGGCTGTAGAAGGGCTAGATAAGACAGCAAAGATTGAATTTAGAGATCCAGATGGCAATGTTTTACTATCAGGAGATGATATAGCATCAGCAAAATATAGTGATGATCCAGTTGATGCTACAGGAATGCCAGCACCACATGTTGTATTAAACTTTAGCGATGAAGGTACTAAAAAATTTGCTGATGCAACAGAGAAACTTGTTGGAAAAACTATGTCTATATATTTGGATGAAGATGAACTTATGGCACCATATGTTAATCAAAAAATAGAATCAAGTTCTGCTATAATAACTTTAGGAAGTGGAACATATTCAGAGAAAAAAGCACAAGCTACAGAATATGCTATGTTAATAGATTCTGGTGCTTTACCTTTTAATTTGGAAATAATAACTAAAGAATATGTAGGACCATATATAGGGCAAAAAGCTCTTGAAGTTAGTGCATGGGTTGCTATAATTAGTATAATAGTAATTGCAATTATAATGATTGTAGCTTATAGATTGCCTGGAGCACTTTCAGTACTTGCTCTTATTTCCTATGTTGGAATTATAATTAATATAATGTCTCAACTTGGAATTTCTCTAACACTACCAGGAATAGCAGGTCTTATATTATCTCTTGGTATGGCAGTTGATGCAAACGTAATTATATTTGAAAGATTAAAAGAAGAATTAAAGGCAAAAGTTGCTCCTAAAAAAGCATTTGAAAGAAGTTTCAAAAATGCAATGGCAGCAATAATTGATGGAAATATCACAACGTTTATAGTTGCACTTTTATTATACATTTTCGGTACAGGTACAATTAAAGGATTTGGAATTACTCTTGTAATAGGTACTTTGTCAAGCTTAGTAACAGCAATTTTAATTACTAAGTACTTATTAAAACAATTTGTTCCATTAATAGGAAAACATCCTGGACTTTTTGGAATAAAAAAAGCAAAGGAGGAAAAATAATATGGATTTTTTAAAATATAGATATGTTGCAATAGTTTTTTCTCTTCTTGTTATAATAGGTGGAATAACTTATGGTCTTTTGACAGGATATAAATTTGATATCGATTTTAAAGGTGGAGTAGTAATTGAAACTGATATAAAAGAGGAATTTGATAACAATGAAATGCAAAATCTTATCAAAAACATAACAGGTGAATCTCCACTAATTCAAAAAACTACAGGTGGAGAAAATAGAGTTACAATAACATTAGAACCTATATCTAGTGAACAAGAAACAGCAGTTATAGAAGCACTAAAAGATAAATATAAAAATATGGAAGAACCATCAACTAGAAATATTCAACCAGCGTATGGTAGAGATTTGATTAATTCAGCGCTTCTTGCAATAGGTGTTTCAGTTGTCCTAATACTTATATACATATGTATAAGATTTAAAACACTAGGTGTAGCAGCTGCAATTTCAGCAATAATTGCACTACTACATGATACATTATTTTTAATAGCAGTTTATGGTATATTTAAATTTCCTATAAATTCTGTATTTGTTGCTGTAGCGCTTACAATAATAGGATATTCTATAAACGATACTATAGTAATATATGATAGAATAAGAGAAAATAAGAGAAAATTAAATCTTGCCAAAGATTTAAAGAAAACTATAAATACAAGTCTTAGTGAGTGTATGACAAGAACTATATATACATCTTTAACTACTGTTGCGGTTGTTATAGTTATGTATATACTTGCAGCACTTAATGGCCAACAAGTATTGATGCAATTTTCTTTGCCACTTGTTATAGGTGTATTAGTTGGTACATATTCATCAATATTTATAGCAACATCACTTTGGTATATGTTCTCTAATATAAAAATTAGAAAAGAAAATAAAGATTAAAATATAAAAAAATAATATAGATAGTAAGAGAGGGAGTCGTACTATGAAAAACATATTGATTAATAAAATAATTAAAGTTGGTTTATTATTATATATGTTTTTTAATATGACTTCTTTTATTTTTGCCGATATTGGTGGATTTAATTCATATGATGATTTTGGATCATCTTATGGTTATTCGGATGGTTCGTCTTCAATATTTGGAGATTATTCTAGCAATTATAATGATGATTTATTTGGAAATTCTTATAATAATGATTACTATTATCGTAGAAATCATAGTGATTCTTCTTCCATCCTTACACTTATAATAATTGCTTTAGTTGTAATAGTAGCTATATGTGCAATAACATATTTTGTTTATATATTAATAGTAAGAAAAAATGGTAGACATGAACTTAATGCAATAGATGACATGGGACTTCCAAATAAAAATATAAATGAAATTCTATTTAGAATTAAACAAAATGATATACATTTTGACGAAGAGAAATTTGAAAAAATGGTAAAAGCTGTATTTATAAAGCTTCAAACTTCATGGTCAGAAAGAAATATTGAGGAGGTTAGGGAATACGAAACTCCTGAACTTTTTGAACAACATTTAAATCAGATAAATGAACTAAAAAAACAAGGAAAAATTAATAAAATAGAAGAAATAGAAGTAAATCATGTTCATATAAAAGATTATAAATGCGAAAATGATAAGGAGATAATTACAACTGAAGTATCATCTAGAATGAAAGATTATATTATAGATGAAGAAACTAAAAAAGTAATAAAGGGAAACGCATCATCATATTGGAGAATGGTGTACGAATTAAAATTTGCAAGAAAAATTGGTACCACAAAGGAAAACAATAAAAACATTATATGTAAAAATTGTGGCAGCTTGATTGAAGGAAGTGCAACACTAAGATGTGAACATTGTGGAAGTGTTATAGTGCAAGATGATTATACATGGGCACTTGCCAGCATTGAAAACATAAAACAAAATAGATTATAAATTAGGAGATATAAAATATGGTTAATGTATCCATTATAATTAATATTTTTTTAGTAATTTTNNNTTTTTTTAGTAATTTTGATATTTGCATCAGTTATAATAGTAGGATTAAAATTATATAAAGATAGTAAAAACAACCAAAGAGGAAATAAGCTCGATTTAGAAAATAATTATAATTATGTGATTAAAAAGATAAAAAATAATATCCCAAATTTTGAAGAAGAAAAGTTTTTAAGATGGGTAAAAGATATAATTACCACGTATGAAGAGGGGTATTCTAAAGAAGATTTAGTAAAACTTTCAGCTATTTTAAAGAAGGAGTTTTATCATAAAGTAGCAGAGGAAATAAAAGATAGAATAAATAATGCAAAAGCGTATATAGTAAAGGACTTTTGTGTTTTATCTTCTTCTATTATGGATTATAAAAAAACAGATCTAGAAGATATTATATATGTATGTGTCAAAGTAAAAATGATAGAGTATTTGTATGATAAAGAAAAAGAGATGGTAATAAATGGGGATAGTAAGTTATATACTTATAAAAACTACCAAATAGAACTTACAAAGAAAAAAGGATGCAATGGAGATAAAAAAGACACCAATTGTAAGTGGTGTGGCGCTATTATAAAACTTACAAGTGAAGGAAAATGTCAAAATTGTGGTAGATTAATAGTTACGGATGAACATGACTTTGCAATTAGTGATATAAAGGAAATATTTATTTAGAGGAGTGGATAAAGTGAATAAAGGTAAGATTAAAATTGCTATAAAGTGCTTAATATTAACGGTTTTTGTTATAGTTACAGCAAATTTTATACTAGCAGATGTTGGAAATTTCAATTCATATGATAGCGGAAGTGATTTTTCTAGTAGCTCATCTTGGGATTATAGCTCAAGTAGTTCCTGGGATTACTCAGATTCAGATAGTGACGGAGATTTAGGAACTTTTGGTATTGCGGTATTCATTACATTTACACTTATTATAATAATTGTAATATACAGTACTGTAAGTAGTGCAAATAAAAAATCAAATGCTAACAATAACAGGTCAAATGTGGCTACAACAAATAATGTAGGAAATGTAGTAGATAAAATAAGAGAAAATGATCCAAATTTCTCAGAAGAGGCATTCTTAATATGGGCAAAAGACCTATTTGTAAAAATGCAAGCAGCATGGACAGAAAGAGATTTTGAAACAATAAGAAGCTTTGAGACAAAAGAACTATTTGAACAACATAGTACACAATTAAATGAATACGTTAAAAATAATAAAATTAATGTTGTAGAAAGAGTTTCAGTAAGTTCTGCACATATTATAGGATATCAAGTAGATGGTAAGAAAGAATCTATAAAAATTAGACTTGATGCTAAAATGAAAGATTATATAATAGATTCAAATACTAAAGCACTTTTAGAGGGCGACAAAGATAGATATTGGAATATGAGTTATAACATGACATTTACAAGAACACTTGGAAGAAAAACAACAAATGATGGCACCATAAAAACTACAGCATGTCCTTCATGTGGCGCTCCAACAAAGGTTACATCTTCTGGAAAATGTGAATATTGTGGAAACGTTATAGTTACAGATGATCATGATTTTGTATTAAGTAGTTTAGAGTCTATAAAATAAAGTTTTTAAGAATGCTTTACAAAATGGGAAAAAGCAGATATAATATACGTAGTAATTTAATAAAGTTACTTTTATTAAGGGGGAATTAAAATGGGATTAATTAAAGCAGCCGCTTCTGCTATAGGTTCTACACTTCATGACCAATGGAAAGAAGCCTTACGTTGTGAAGAAATGGGATCAGATATTTTGATGAAAAAGGTTACAACTCCAAATGGTGTTATATCAAATGGAAGTACAGTAATTGTTGGACCAGGACAATGTGCAATTATCTATGATAATGGTCGTGTAATAGAAGCAACAGCAGAAGAAGGAATATATACTTTTGATGCATCTTCTACACCATCATTCTTTGCAGGACAATTTGGAGATGTTTTCAAAGAAATGTGGCAAAGATTTACATATAATGGAGCATCTGCAAAACAACAAGCAGTATTCTTCTTTAACCTTCATGAAATACCAGGTGCTACATTTGGAACAAGTAATCCTCTTGATTTTGCTGACTGGACTCGTAAAATACCAAATGCAATGTGTCCAGGAGAATTTCAACCATTATTAGTTTCAATTAAATGCCATGGAACATATACAATACAAATTACAGACCCAGCTTTATTTATGCAAGAAATTGCAGGAGTAGCTGATGTGTTTAGAGCTGATGAACTATTTGGAATTGATTCTAAATGGGGAATGCAAATGCGTTCTGAGGCAGAAGAAGTATTATCAGAAGTTATTCAAGAAATTGGAACACAAGAAAAGCCAATATCTGTTGAAAAATTAGGTGCATTAAGATCTGAAATAAAAGATATTATTGCAGAAAGAGATTTTAAACAAGGTGTTGAAAAAAGAGGTATTAAAATTGTAAACTTCAACATAAAAGGAGTAGTTTTAACAGAAGAAGCAAAAAAGGCTGTACAAGATTATCAACTTGCTTCAAACTCTATGATGCAACAAGGAAAACTTGTAGGTTCTTATGCAAATGCTGTTGAAGGTGCTGCAAATAATGCAAATGGTGCTGCAAATGGATTTATGGGAATTGGAATGATGAACATGGCCTCAAATGGTATTGTCGGGGGAGCTGCTGCAGGTCCTTGGACAAATCAGGCTCCAGGTTCAGTAGCTCAACCTGCTCAACCCGTTCAACAACCTCAACAACAACCAGCACAAAGCACTCAAGCAGTTGTATCAACACCAGTTGCAACTTCAGAAGAATGGGAATGCCCAAGCTGTAAAGTTAAATGTTCTGGAAAGTTCTGCCAAGAATGTGGTACAAAGAAACCAGAAGTAAAAAAATGTGCAAACTGTGGAAAAGTATTAGGCGAAAATGAAAAATTCTGTTCTGAATGTGGAACAAAAGCTGAGTAATAGTAAAGTAATAAAAAGAATGTTAACCATTTTATTTGTTTAACATTCTTTTTTTATAGTTATAGAGCGTAATAATAAAAATGACTTGATAGTGTTAATATCAAGTCTATACATTTATTCTATATATCCGAATTTTTCCATTCTTAATCTTTCTCTAATTGATAATTCTTTTAGCCAATTAGCAAATGATTTAAAATCGTTATTTTTTAAGAATTCAAAATAATTTACTCTATCATCTTTTGATATGACAACAGGTGGTAAATTCTCTTTTAATAGTTCGTAGTTTATAAGCAATCTGCCTGTTCTTCCATTTCCATCTTCAAATGGATGTATTTTTTCGAATTCTATATGGTATTTGGCTATCTTAGTAAATATATCTTCTTCGTCATGAATATAATTATATATATAGTACATCATTAAGTTTTGAATTTTCTCAGGGCTTGGTGGAATATGTTCACTCCCTTGGATGAATACCTGTACTATCCTGTACCCCTCTGTATTTTTAATATCTTTATTTATAATCTCGTTTATTTTTTTTATAAATCGTTCATCAAAATCTACATTTTCTTTTAAATTTTGAAAAACTAATTCAAAAGCTTTTTTATGATTTATAGCCTCATATATTTCCCTTGGTTCTTTACCACAAATTTTAAAACTATTGTCATTATAAAGAATAGCATAAGTTTCTGCATATGTAAGTGTACTTCCCTCAATGGCATTTGAGTGATAAGTGCTTCTTGTAATTAAATCTTCCAAATAATCTTTATTATTTAAAATAAATTCTAGAACTTTCATAAAGATTTTTCTCCTTTACTATAGCATTATTCCAATATATTTTTATAATGTTTTTTCTTAATCTATGCTTAAATTTTAGCATATACACTTTATAAAGTCAATAATTGGTGAAAACTAAGTATTTTCAATGCAAAAGAATGCGAAGAAATATAATTTCCCGCGCATTCTTTTGAAAATCTACCACATATTTTCTAGTTTTCCATCTTTTTTATAATAGTTTTCCATATCATAAACATGGGTAAAACCACTACTGTATATTAAGCTATTGTAACTATAACGTGTAGCACAAACACCACGCTCATAAAGTATAGTATCTGCAACCGTAATGTATCCGTCTTCTATTCCTATTATAATACCGATATGTCCTTCCCAACCAATTAAATCGCCAACTTTTACTTTTCCAGATTTTAAAAGTGACATATTTATTCTTTGTGATTTTCCAAGATCGGTTAAAACTTTATAACCATAATTTGGACCTGCACCAATGTCTCCTGGATCAAAACCACCATTGTAAAGACACCAAGAAATAAATCCACTGCAATCAAGTCCATTTGGCATTATTCTCTCATTACTATACTCTGTTATATATTTTCCCCACATAGCAGGACCTGCAATAGAACTAGTAATTTCAGAATACTTAGATGTAGAAAGATAAAGACCCTTATGGTAATATCTTCCCTCACCATCAACCCAGTCAGATGTACCATGTTTTTGAAGTCTACCATTTTCCAAAAAATATGGAACTTTATACTTAAATTGTAATGATAGAAATCTTGCTGCTGCTACAGCGCCTGCACGAGTGCCTTCGCCTGCTTTATTAATTTCAAATGCTAAAAGTTCATCTAAAAGTTTTGCTTCATCTTCTGTATATTGATTTGCTTTTAAAAAAGACTTATTATCATTTATCGTAGGTTTTGTTATAAGATCTGTTACAAGTAGTTCGAACTCTTTTTTATGTGAGTAAGAATCTGAAATCGTTATTTTGGTCTTGCCATTTTTAATTCCAGTAATTTTATTTCCATTAATTTCTACGATACCTTCTCTATCAGCATTAATTTTTATAGTATCATCTGGATTTCCAACTTTTAATATAGAGTATTCAAGATTTATGCTATCTCCAATATATAAAATATCATCAGATACATCACATTTTAAGGATATTATAGTATTTACATAGTCAGATACATTAAATACTTCAGATATTTCTCCCTCATCTCTTATATAAATATAATTTGAATTTTCATCTAGTAAAAGTTCTTTTTTATTCCCGTTTACTTTTTGCCAAACATTGCTATAAATAGATGGTATAGAAGAGGAAGCAGTTACAGCAATCCATCTGTCTTTTGCTATCCAAAGGTCTGGTAAAGTGACTTCTACTGTTACAGTGTCATCATTTTTACTTAATAGATTTAAGCTCTTTAACGTAAGTCCCCTTTGGGTTACATTTATGAAGAAATCTTCGCTTGTTTTAATATAATTTATAGAGTATATTGCTGCACTAAATATTGAAAGATACAATATTAGTGACATGAAAATTATGATAAAGCAAACAACAAATTTCTTGCTTTTTTTACAGCCTTTCATATTTTTTTCACCTAGAAAAATTATACAATATAATTTTTTTAATGTCAATAATTTTAGTATTAAGTATTGAATGTACAAAGCTTTTGTGATTAAATATCGTTAAGGTTTATTAAACAGTAAGGAGTGAAAATATGGAAAATTATCCACCATATATAGTTACAGATAAAATGTTAAACTACGTATCACGTATAATGAAAAAAGTAGGAGAAGCAAATTACTTTGAAAGCTTAAATAAATATCCAAATCTAAGAAGAAAATCAAGAATAAAATCAATACATTCTTCACTTGCAATAGAAAATAATCAATTGTCTCTATTTGATGTCGAAGATGTGATAAATGGAAAAATTGTTGTTGGTGAGCAAAAAGATATTCAAGAGGTAAAAAACGCCTATGAAGCTTATGAACAAATTGATAAAGTTGATCCATATTCTTTAGATGATCTAAAAAAAGTACAAGGAATATTAACGTTTTTGTTAGAGAAAGATGCAGGAAAATTTAGAAATCATGGTGAGGCAGTTTATGATGGAGATATTAAAATATTTGTAGCACCTCCGCATAAATTAGTTCCTAGCTTGATGGAAAAATTATTTGAGTGGATGGATAAAAATAAAGATATAATTAATCCGCTTATTTTATCATCTGTATTTCATTATGAATTTCTATTTATACATCCATTTTCTGATGGAAATGGAAGAACAGCAAGAATTTGGCAAACAGTAATTTTAGCTCATTGGGAGAAAATTTTTGCTTATTTGCCAATAGAAAGTATGATAAAGAAAAATCAAAATAAATATTATAAAATTATAGATAATTGCAATAAAAACGGGAATTCTACCGAATTTATAGAGTTTATGCTTAAAATGATAAATGATACGATAGATGAAGTTATAATTTCAAAACAAATAAAGCAAAATGAAAAAATTTCATTATCTAAAAGCGAAATAGAAGTTATTAAGTGTATCAAAAGGAATAAACTTATTGGAGCTAAAGAAATA
>HF996723.1:22115-22237 GCA_000433335.1 Clostridium sp. CAG:1219
ATTGTCAGACAGTACGGTTAGAAGAACTTTAAAAAATCTTTTAAAAAAGGAAAAAATTGTATCTGAAAGTGAAAGCATAAATTCACCAAATAGAAGATATAAAATGACAGAGTAATGACAGA
>HF996723.1:22353-31479 GCA_000433335.1 Clostridium sp. CAG:1219
ATAATAATAATCAACTAAAAATTTTCATTTATTAATTTTATTATTGAATTTATAGCAGATTTTTGTCTGTCAGTATAGTAAAGGTTCTCGCTTTCTTCTTCAAGAATATTATTTAGAGAATCTGAGAATAGATAATCAAGACTTACTTTTAGAATATTTGTCATCATAATTAAATTTGGCACACTAGGAAGCTTTAGTCCTCTTTCAATGTCTCCAAGAAAGTTTACTGAAATCCCTAAGTCTTCTGCAAGTGATGCTCTTGATATACCCATCTTTGTTCTTGCTTCTCGTATTTTTTTACCAAAAGATATTTGATTTATAATGTTATTTTTGTTTTGTTTTTCTTCTGTCTTTTTCAAAATTTCACCTCTAACACTTTGAGTATAATATATAATAATTTTAAGATAATTTAAATCAACAGCTAGCGTTAATATATATACTTATAGTATGACATGCTTTACAAAATTAATTATTTTTTTGCTTTATTTATATAAAAATAAAATGTTGATTTTTTCTATTGCTTATGCTACCATAAATTTATATAAAATAATAAAATTTAAAAATAAAATATATAGGAGGTTATGTAAAATGATAAAAATTTATAAGACAAATGAAAGTACAGGAAAGCTAGAGACAGTGCAGTCTCCTATAAAAGGGTGTTGGATAAATATGGTGGCCCCAACAAAAGAAGAAATAGATTATGTAGCACACTCTTGTAAGATAGAGGATCATATATTAAAGTATCCACTAGACATAGCAGAAAAGGCACACATAGACACTATTGATGACAGTGTTCTTATTGTTGTAGATTCTCCAATGACTGAAGAAAATAAAAAAAATAAGATATATACAACAATTCCACTTGGAATGATTTTAGTTAGAGATGACATATTTATTACAATATCTCAAGTGAAAATTAATGCAGTAGAAGAAATGCTAAAAGAGCATAATTCACAGTTAATAGAAACAAATAAAAAATCTAGATTTGTGTTTCAAATACTTTTTCAAGTTGCAGAAGACTATATAAAGTATTTGACTTATATAAATAAGGATCTAGAAAAATTTGAAACAAAAATGAAGAGAACTATGAGTAATGAAGAACTTTTAAAATTACTTAATTTTCAGAAAACTATGATATATTTTAATGCCTCTGTTAAAGCAAATCAGGTTGTGCTAGAAAGACTAAAAAGAGGTAAATCAATTAAACTGTATGAAGAAGATAGTGAAACACTAGAAGATACAATAATTGAAAATAGACAAGCAATAGAAATGATTGTAACATATAGCGAGATATTAAATGGAATTATTGAGATATTTGGCACTATGGTATCTAATAATTTAAATAATGTAATGAAAATCTTAACTTCAGTTACCCTAATTATTTCTATTCCTACAATGATAGCAAGTTTTATGGGAATGAATGTAGAATTTCCATTTCCAACTAATATAGTTGGTTTTTTAGGAGTAATGGGATTTTCTATATTTGTTACTATAGTATGCGGATTGTTCTTAAAAAAGAAAAAACTATTATAATGACGAAATTTATAAATAAATGTTTTAGTGTTACAAAAGTATTACAAAAATATTTCTTTGAAATAACATTTTGAAAAACACATAAAAAAAGGGAAAATATATATTGAAAAAATGCCAATTTTGATATATCCTTTAAAGGATAAAAGTAGTAATACGGTTTACGTATATGGAGGTTTGAATAATATGGTTGGAATGAATCAAATGAAGAAAAAAATGGTTGTTGGAATTGTTATAGGCGCAGCTATTGGCGTAGTTGGAATAGGGCTTACACTTTGGTGGGCTATAACAACAATTAATTCTTATAAAGAAGGAACAAATAAAGAGTATAATAGGCTTTATACTCAAGATGTTGCTGTTTTAAATAGAGATGTAATTCAAGGAGAAGTTATAACATCAGATATGGTAACTACGGTAAATGTTCATAAAAGAACAGTGCCTACAGGAGCTCTAAACTTGTCTGAAATACCAGGAAATGTTGCAAAATTTAATATTCCTGCAAGTATTCCAATTACAGCTTCTATGGTAACTAAAGAGATTGTTTCAGCAGATGTACGTGATCAAGAAATAAATACTGTTGTTATGCCAAGTGATCTTGTTACAGGAGATTACGTAGATATTCGTATAATGTATCCAAGTGGAACTGACTATATAGTTTTAGCACAAAAGAAGGTAGGAGAAATTTCAGGAAGTACAATGTGGTTACAACTTACTGAAGATGAAAGATTAATTTTAAATGGTGCAATGGTTGATTCATATTTAAACGAAGGTACAAAATTATATGCTACTAAATATACAGATCCAGAAGCACAAATAAAACTTGATGATGAAACTGACGCAAAACTTAAAGGATATATGTTAAAAGCTATAGCTAGCACATTTAATCTATCTATAACAGATACTGATATAACTAATTTCATTAAAAATGAAAATGGAGAAAAAACAGATGCAACTACTTCAGGTACAACTACTGCAAATTCAAATACAGCAGCAACTGTTGAAACTGCAGAAGGTGAAGAGACAACAGCTGACACAACAAACGGCACAGCAACTTCAGCTGGAGTTACAACATCAGATTTGAAAAAAGTTGAAGATATATTTGGACTACTTACAAAATATAAAAACTTTGCTTCGACTTTAACTAGAACATCAGAAAACTATCAACCAAATACTCAAATAATTGCTATGATGAATTCAAATGCTAATGTTTTACAAGAAGCAAAAGATAAACTAAGTACAACTGCAAGACAAAATATAGAAAATTCATTAAGTACTTATAAATCACAACAAGGTGATGATTATTCAAATGTTGTATCAGGAGCACAAGCTTCAATAGATGATCAAAAAGCACAAAGAGAAGCTTTATTAAATGGCAGCACTACATCATCAGAATCAGGTGTATAAAATATTCAGTAACAATCAAAAGAAAATTAAATTAGTATTCTTAGGAGGAAAATAAATGCAAGTAATTGGATTAATGGGTTATGTAGATAAATACGATTTTACTATTAACCTTGCTAAAGCTATAAATATTGTTGGAAAATCAGTTTTAGTAATTGATGCTACACTAGATAAAAAGATTAAGTATGTTATTCCATCAATGTCAGTAGAAAAGGCATATGTTACTCAATACAACAATATAGACTTTGCGGTTGGATTTGAGAGTATTCACGAAATAGAAAATTATATGAGCGAAAGAGGAATAAATATAGGACTTTATGATTATGCAATAATTGATATTGATAGTCCTAAAGCATATGAATTTTTTAGAGCAAGAGGATTTGATAAATTATATTTCTTTGTAGATTCCACTGTTTTATCAGTAGAAAAAAATAAAGAAATAGCAAATAGTTTTAAAATATTTAACAATGCAAGTGAACAGAAAATTAAAATGACTAGAGTTTTATATAAAACTTATATGTCAAGGGCTTCTGAAAAATATTTTTCAGATAGTCTAACAGAATATGGAATTGAATGGAATGAAAACTTTTATGAAATTCCAAACGAAGATCAAGATAAAATGGCCAATATGGACTCACAACTTAGTGGAATAATAGATATTAGAAAACATACGAAATATTTTGTAAATGCCATTGCTGATATGACAGCTGAAATAGTTGAGAATATAAATGCAAGGCAAGTAATAAGTGAGATAAAAAGGAGGAGAGATTAGTGGCAAAAGTAGCTTTTTGGAGTGCAGAAAATAAAATGGCAGGCAATACACATGCTGTTTTGGCTACAAGTACTCTTATGGGAATAAGCCATAAGGTTACTTCAATAGTAATTCAAAGTAATTTTAATTCAAGAAAAATTGAATCCGCTTTTACGCCATATGATGTTCTTCTTGAAACAGGTGCGTTTGAAAGTTCTAATATAGGAATTTCGGCACTAGCTAGACTTATTACAAGTAATAAACTTACACCTGATTTTATACAAAACTATGCAAAACCAGTTTTGAAAAATAGACTTGATATATTGTATGGAATTAATTCTAAAGATAGACAAATGTATGAGGAAACTATGTCAAATCTTACATATCTTATAAGAAAAGCTGATGAAATGTACGATTTAGTTTTTATAGACTTGCCAAAAGGAACAACAGACAAATATGTTGAATCAACTTTGGCTGATGCGGATGTGGTCGTATGCGTATTAAATCAAGACATGGTAAAATTAACAGAATTTTTTAGAAATATAAATTCAAATGAAACCTTAAAAGATAAGCAAAAAATATACGTTATAGCAGACTACGATGATAAATCAAAGTATAATGTATTTAACATTGCGTCTAGATTTAGAATAAGAGAACCAATTTATACTGTTCCTCATAACATGATGTTTGCTGATGCATGTAATGATGGTGATATAGTTGATTTCTTTTACAAAAACATTCAAGCTGAAAATGAAAAAGGCGACTATAATGGAAAATTTATAGCTTCTACAAGACAAATAGTAGAAAAAATATTAGATATTACTAAAGTAAAAGATGCTTAATATATTAAGGCAGAAAAAGAATAAATAAAGTAAAAATTGAAAAGCAAGAAATAAAAATACTAAACGCAGTGACAAAAAAGAGAGGGTGAAAAAATGGTTGCATTTGTTATTAACATCATACTTATATTAGCTTTACTAGCATTTGTAGGACTGTTTGTTTATTATAAAGTAAGAGGATCTACTGTTAAAGAAACTGAAAATGTAATTGTATCTCGTGAGAGAGATAAATATAGCATACCCAAAATGCAAGAGTTTATCAAAAAGCAATTTGATGAGATAACTCGTATGAATTTATATGATCTTGCACTTTCAGAAGAAGAGTTTGAAAGAAGAAGAAATGTAAAATATGCATTAAAAAAAGCATTAAAGGGTGCAGGATATGCTGATAAAAGTGATAAGAAGTATGTTAAAACTTTGATGTTTGACTTATTTAGGAATAATTATGGTGTAAATAATATAAATGTAAATTATGCTATACCATTTGATGACTTTGAAAGTTTAACACCACAAGATAAATTTGAAATACTACTTCATTTTTATAAAAAAGAGTACAAAGCAGAAGCTTTAACACAAATTATAACAAAATATAATTTGGATGTTCCAAAATATGAATTTGATCCAGAAGTTTCATCATATGTTATAACAGCAGAAGAAATTTCTAGTATATTTTCAAAAGAAATTTCAGAAGATATGTTAACATTTGATGATAAACTTGAAATTGTAGTTCAACGTGTATATCAAGGTTACAAAGGATACAGTGTAGTCGATGACATAAGAGATATGAATATCGATGGTGTATCTGGTGGTGTATCTGGTATTCCACCATCATTCTTAGATCAAGTTACTGGTATGGAAGATTATCTAGAGCAAATGAATGGTAGAAAAATGCCAATGTCATATGACTCTGTATGGATATTCTATAAAGGTAAAGCTACATATTTATCATTCCTATCATTTGGAAGTGAAGCTGAACTTAAAAGAGTTTGTCAAAATATCTATAAATACAATAATCCAGGACAACTTTCTGAATCTGTTGGTTTTAAAATCAATGAGATGAAAGATGGTTCCCGTGTAGTTGTTTTAAGACCAAACTTTGCAGAATCATGGGCATTCTTCGTAAGAAAATTTGCTCCACCAACACTTATTTCTGCAGAACAATTATTAATACATAAAAATAAAGAAAAAGTAATAGAACTTTTAAAATATTTAATTACAGGAGCACGTGTTACAGCAATCACAGGTGAACAAGGTTGCGGTAAAACAACACTTCTTATGGCTATAATGAAATACTTATATCCAACAATTACAATTCGTGTACAGGAAACTGCATTTGAATTGCACTTAAGAAAAATTTATCCAAATCACAACATCTTGTCTTTACGTGAAACTGAAACAATAACTGGTCAAATGGGACTAGATGTTCAAAAGAAAACAGATGGTGGTGTTAACATCCTAGGAGAGGTTGCAACTGATCCGGTTGCTGCTTGGATGATTCAGATGGCACAGGTTGCATCTAAATTTACACTTTTCACTCACCACGCTAAAACATTCCCAAATTTAATAACTTCACTTAGAAACTCATTACTTAAAATAGGAATGTTCAACTCAGAAAACGTTGCTGAAGTACAGGTTGTACAAGTTATAAACTTTGATATACACTTAAAAAGAGGTGTAGATGGTACAAGATATATTGAAAGAATAACAGAGTGTGTACCAGTAGAACAGAAATTTGAATATAACAATGATTATAGAAAAGAAAAGACACTAGAACAAAAACTAGACAAATTTATGGATAACTCAGTAGAATACTTTAGACATATGACTCAAAATAATAACTACACTTATCATAATGTTGTTGAATGGCATGACGGTGAATATGTATTTACTCATCCAATTACTGAAGAAAATATTAAAGCAATGAGAGAAAATATGTCACCAGAAGACATGAGAGCATTTGATAATTTTGTAGATACAGCTTGGGGGTGATAGTATTTTATGGGATTTGTAATTATACTAGTTGTACTTGCTACTATAATTCTTGCTGCTTCAATGATATTTTATTTTAGAACAAAGAAAAATTATTCTAAAAATAAAACATTGTATGAAAAAGACCAACTTGTTGTAAAAGAGAAAAAGTTAAGTAAAGATTCTTTTGATAGATTATATCAGTCAGTTTATCTAGTATTTGTAAAAATACCTATAATAAAATATTACACTAAAAAAACAAGACTAAAAATGGAAATGGCAAATGATTATACTGAATACGAGGTAAGAAAACGTACAGGAAGATTAATGTTACTAGTTGTATTATTTGTTTTTGTAGGTATATTTACTCTTGTTAATCTAGTTAACGACTTATATATGTCTCTTATATCAATAATTGGTATATTAATTGTAGCAGAGAAAATAATTGACTTAAATATAAATTCAGTATCTCTTAAAATATTAAGACAACTTCCAGAAGCATTTACAGCAATACGTCACGCATTCCATGAACATGGAATGGTTGAAGAAGCTTTTGATGCAGCAATGGACGAGCTAGGAGATAAAGAAATTGGACCACAATTAAAAAGAATAAAAGAAGCAATGACATCTGAAACACCAGAAGCAGAGCTTGAAAAGTATTATGATACAGCCCCAAATAGATTTTTAAAATTGTTTGCAGGCGTTTCATATTTAACACTTGAACTAGGAGACAGAAAAGTTGATGGTACATCAGTATATCTTAGAAACTTAAACAATATATTAAGTGATATTTATCTTGAAATATTAAAAAGAGATAAGATAAATTATATGTTTAGAAGTTTAACAATAATTGCAGTTGTTCCAATAGTTGCAATTAAGCCTTTACAAAACTGGGCTGAATCAAACTTCCCATCACTTTCTAATTTCTATAATAGTAGTACAGGATTTATAATGCAATCTTTAATAATTGTATCAATATTTATTTCATATTTGATGCTTCGTATTATAAAGGAAGATTCAGAAGAAATAAAATTTGATAGAGTTGCAAATGTAAGATGGCAAGATAAAGCCTATAAAGTTCCTTTTATTAAAACTTTAGTTGATGCTTTTAAATCAAAAGAGCATACAAAAAGGTATAGAAAAGAAACTGAACTTATAAAAAATACAAATGCTTACCTTACAATAGAATGGTTATATGTAAATAAACTTACAGCATTCGTTGTTGGATTTATAGCATCTATGATTTTAATGTTTAATATTCAATACATAGACTTTAATTCGGTTAAAACCGCAATAAGTGATGAATTTTTATCATTTGGAAAACTATCAGCAGAGCAAGAAGCTGCTGCAAAGTCACTAAATGAGAGAGATAATGAATATGTAGAAGAATATAAAAACAAAAATGTAACAAAAGAAGAACTTGCTCTACAATTTACTGATCCTGCAACAGGTCAAGTAGATGAAGATGAATTAAATAGAGTATATGGAAAAATAACAAAAGTAAAAAATGCTTATATAAAATATTGGCAAGTATTAATTTCAATTTTAATTGGTGTAGTTGCATATTATCTTCCAACATTTGTACTTATGGTAAGAAATAAGATACGTGAGATGGAAAAAGAAAATGAAATAATGCAATTTCAATCAATTATATTAATGTTGATGTACATAGACAGAATCGATGTGCAAACTATATTAGAGTGGCTATGTAGATTCTCATATGCATTCAAAGAGCCTATCGCAACATGTCTTAATAACTATGAAGCGGGAGCTTATGAAGCACTTGAAGAATTAAAAGAATCCGTACCATATAAAGATTTTCAAAGAATAGTAGAACAACTTCAATCTGCTGTTGAACGTATTCCAGTACGTGATGCGTTTGATGAGCTAGAAACTGAAAGAGGATTTTACTATGAAAGAAGAAAAGAAGGAAATCAAAGATTAATTCAAAAGAAAGTAACATACGGTAAAGTTTTAGGATTCATGCCTCTTATATTATTAATTGGTGGATACTTAGTAGCACCACTTATGATAGTAAGTATAATGCAGATGATGTCATACTTTAGTACAATGACATTCTAAAAAAAGGTTTAAACACAAAGATGTGTTTAAAATATAAATGTAATTTATAAGGAGGAAAAAAATAATGGATAACGCACAAAAAGCGATAATGATTGGTGTAGGCCTTTTTATAACAATCATAATAATTGCAGCTGTAATGTTAATTACTGGTGCAGGACAAGATTTAATGAATCAAGGCACACAACAAATAGGAAATATATCTGAATCCTTAAGAATACAAGTAACTGATCAGTATGATGGAAAAGTACTTACAGGAACACAAGTAAAGGCAGCATGTTCTGAGCTTATAGGTAAGCAAGGGGTTAAAGTGCAGATAAAAGCAAAAGATGATAAAAAAGCAGAGGAAGTAGAAAATTATAATGCTGCAAAAGCAAAGATAAAATCAAATACGCAAAAATATGATGCTTCAGTAAATTATGACTCTAGTGATGGAATAGCTACTGTAACATTTACAGCAAAATAATTATATTTATGGGAGGAAAAAATAATGGATAACGCACAAAAAGCGATAATGATTGGTGTAGGCCTTTTTATAACAATCATAATAATTGCAGC
>HF996724.1:0-1719 GCA_000433335.1 Clostridium sp. CAG:1219
TTTTTCACCCAATATATTAATTTGTAGTTTTATAAAAAAAGAAAACATGAATTTAATACATGAAATATCAAATATAGTTCAAAGTTTAGAATTATCTCTTTCAGCTAATATTCCAATATATAAGTCGCTAGCTATAAGTGCCAATGTAATAAAATATAAAAGATTTAAAAATAGTTATATTAAATTTATAGAAGATTATAAAATGTATAATCTTAATATGGAAAGATGTCTAGAAGGATTTAGGAAAAAATTTAATTCATATGAGTTTAATATGTTTTTGGCAATGCTGTCTGATATAGAAAAAGAGGGCTATATAGAAGAAGGATTGAAAGTGTTTGAAAAGACATTAGAAAGTTTATATTTTAAATATTTAAGATATCAAGCTAGCAAAAACTTTTTGTTTATAAGTATGACAACAGTTATATCGTTAGTAAACATATTTATTTTAGTTGGGTATCCCATATTTATGCAAATTTCTGATGGTCTGCAAAATTTTTTTGTATAAAGGAGGAGAAATGAAAGATATAAATATGAATAAAGGCAAAAGAAAAAATTTACTAAAAAGAACTAATTTTAAAAAACAATCAATTTCTACAAAGAAAAGAGGATCTGCTCTTGCAGAAACTATTATTTTAATAGCGGTTTCACTTGTACTTGCGCTAGTGCTTTTTTATCCACAAGTTTCATCATTGCTTACAAATGTAATGAATAGAATGGGGGCTTGGGTTGATTCCACATTGTCAATAATATAGGTGATATATGAAATATAAGAAATATATAATAATGCTTGTATTTTCTATTATAATCTTTTTGGTTCTTATGTACGTATACAAAAATGTTATAAATAAGGACAATTTGGCTTCGGCATATATTGCAATATTAGATATAAAAAAGGGAGATAAACCAAGTACTAAAAATCTAAAGAAAATATATATAGACTTTAAAGATTATAATGCAAACTCAATTGAATATTTAAAAGATTTGAGTGGTAAGGAAAATTTTGTTTTTAATAATGACATAAAATGTGGAAATATAATATCAGAAAAAGCATTAATAAAAGAAAATGAATATACAGTAGATAGCGACTATGAGTATATTTCCTTAAAAGTAGAAAATTCTGAAGATAGTTCATCTTATAATATAAAAAAGGGAAATCATATTAATGTATACTGTACGGCCAAAACGGATCAGTTAGAAGATATTATTAATTTTTATTCAGATAAAAAATTTGATATATTCACATCAGGTGCAAAAGAATCATATACAACAGTTAATATATTAAAGGATGTGGAAGTAGTAGATTCCTATAATAAGTTTGGAGTTTCTATGGAAGACATAGACAAATTGGGAACTGATACTGTAGTTGATACCGTTATGATTAAATTAAAGAAAGAAGAAGGAATAAGATTAAGCAACATAAAAAAATATGGAAAAATTTCATTAACATTAATAGCGTAGGAGGAAAGTTTATGAATGTTTTATTAATAAGTGAAGAAAACGATGCAATTTCAGAAAGAGTTGTTAATAATGTGGAAAATTGTTATGACAATATAGAAGAAAGTTTTAATAATAAGATTAAATTCTTAAAATCTAAGAATGGAAAGACAAAAGTGGATGTATATCTAATAATTAGTGACAAAACTGAATTTATAGAAATGGAGTTTAATAAAATAAAAGAAAAAAATAAGGTTATGATAGTAACACAAAATTTTACACCTA
>HF996724.1:1739-4594 GCA_000433335.1 Clostridium sp. CAG:1219
TGTGATTGCCTGTTTAATACTTACTGAAAATTTATATAGTGGAAAAAAAGAAGAAAAATATATATTGGAAAAAATTACTAATTTATACGAGAAAAATAGAAAAGAGGTTGTAAGTGCATAGTATTAAAGAAAAAAATAATACTATTATATTTATTGTTTTCATAGTAGTATTTTTTGTAATAATTATTATTGCCACTATTAAAATTCTGTTTACTAAACCTATTTTAAAAGATGATGAAAAAATGACTATAACTGAAAATGAGGTGATACCCGATAGTTTTATAAAGAATAGAGAATATAGGGGAGACCAAAATAAAATATTAATAGGGAAAAATGTTAAAGAGATAGAAAATGGGTATTATGATTTTAAAATTGAATATTATAAAGATAAAATTTATTTATATATAAATAAACCTTTTAAAGAGATAAAAAAGGAAGTAGTAGATGTTGATCAAGTATATATGTATGAAGTTTTGAATTTTATTAATAATAAATATTCTTTAGAAATAGAAGAGTACATTTATGAATATGTAATACTTCTTGCAGATAAATATAAGGACTTTAGGAGTGAAAACACTAATAATATAAATCTTTCAGCTAAAATAAATGACAAATATTCTTATTTAATAGATATGCACGAAAACATGTTGAGATTTTGTATAAAAGTAGAATAATTATTTTGGAGGTGGTATATGAAGAAATATAAAAAAGCATTAATTATATCAATTAGTTATCTATTATTTGGTGTTATGATGAATCAATGTTTTGGAATATCAGAAAAGTTCCAATTTGTAATAGATACGATAGGAGTTCCAAGATATAATGTTTATGGTGAAGAAATAAATGAGCAAGTATATTATATATATAATGTATTTTCTTATTCTTCTCCAGAGGCAATGTATGGAATAGTTAAAAATCAAAGGTTTAAAGAGGTTCCAACTCAAGGAAAGTGGTTAAGTGGAGGAAAAAGAGGTGAATATTACTTACTTGGCAGAGGCTATAGTGGACAAACTGTAGCAAATGTATATTTTCCTGTTGATGGAACACCTGAGGTTACACCGGATAAATGGAATTATATATATACCGCTGGGGCATACAACTCTTGGATGGATAAGAGTAAGTATAAATATGAAGAACAACTAAGTTATATGAAAAATAGTAAGTTATTATTTGATACAATTGATTATTCGACTAATACTTGTAATTCATATAATCTTGTAAAGTACAATATTACTCCTAATACTATAGGACTAGATAAGGTGCTCTTAAATACTTGTGCTACTTGGAAAACTTATGGTATTGTAACTGTAAATAGAATTGATAGATGGGGAAGAAGAAAGTATGCTACTATGGCAGTAGAACCAATGGCAGCAAGTGCAAGTGTAAAGTCTAAATTTAGTTCTAGTGGAAGTAATACTATAAAAAGTATTGAAGATAAGACAACATTAAACTTAAATTTTGGGGCACAGGCTATAAATTTGAGTTCATACGCTAAAGAAAATCAAATAAAGGAGATAAGTTCGACCATATTTATAAATGGAAAAGAAGTCGCAAAAATTAGTGGCAGTAAAAGAGTAAACTTGGACAAGAATATACAGTTTACTGTTTCCAGAGGTGATTTTTCCTCTCCAGGGAAAAATAAAATTCATATAAAAGTCGTAAGTTATTTGTATACAGAATTTTATGTAGATGGTCTTATGCAAGATACATTAGAAACCGATTTACAAATAAACGTCGACGAAAAATTAATAGTTCCGGCTGCTTTAGAAAATGCTTATATTCAAAAGAAAAGAAATGATGTGCTGGTTGTAAGTCCACTTGTCCAAACAAATGAAACTAAAACTAAGAATTCTATTGGAGTTATCGAGAAAGAGAGAATGATGGCATTAAAATTAAATCTCCATAAAGATGTAGAAAAAATAGAAGAAGTTGAAGTTTACCTAGAAAAAAATAAGATAGACTCTAAAATTTTGTATAGTAATAATAATAAATATATTATTGGATTTGAAGTGCCAAAAGGTACAGAAAATACAGTTAATTCTTGGAAATATTTAAGAGAACACACGGGAAATTATTTGGATGTTAATTTTGATGATATAGGAAAAAGGATAAAGGATCCAATAGAAGGAAAAGTAAAATATAAATTTAATAATAAAGATTATGAGGTTATATTTAAATTTGATACGATAGATAGTTATAAGGATAATATAAACTTTATATTTGATAAGAACGTTATTAATAAAGATATTGTAAATAAGGAGTTTAAAATAAGTGAGGTGTAAATATAAAAAAAGTGGTAGCATTAATATAATAATAGTATTTATTTTAGTTAGTATATTAATAACAATTTTTATAAATGTTTACGTTGCTTATCAACAGGTAAATACAATGATCTCACCAGTAAAAATGGACATGTTTTATATAGTCCAAAATGCAATAATTTCTTTTAATAGTAATGAGCTTATGTATTATCAGTATAAAGTAGACAATAGCAAACTTAAAACTAAGGTAGAGGAAATAATAAAACATAATTATAATGACAGAGTAAATATAAAGAATTTGGAATATGACATGCTAAAAAATCAGGTTAAAGTAGAATATACGGTTATTTTTGAGCCAGTAGTATTTGTTAATCTTTTAGGGAAGAGAGTTGAATTAAAATTTATAGATTATATAAAGATAAAAAATATGGAGATAAAATAGAAAAAAATAGAAAAGGTGAATCTTTAATTGTAATGCCAATAGTATTTGTTTTTTGCGTTATAGGAATAATAGTTTTAGGAATAACGTCGTTTAATATAATAGAGCCTTTTATATGGCAACAAAAATTAAATAAAATTTCTGTAAAGTATATG
>HF996725.1:0-12062 GCA_000433335.1 Clostridium sp. CAG:1219
TAATGATTTTATACATAAATATTATATAATAAAAATAAATAAAAGTTCAATACTTTTTTCAAAAAATGTTGAAAAAAAATTATCTTTATAGTAATATAAAAGTAAGGAGAACTTATGGAATATAAAGAATTAAAACAGGGCAAAATTATAGAAATTTTATCAAATATATATGTAGTAAAACTAGATAGTGGAGAATTAATAAAGGCAAATATAAGGGGAGTGCTAAAGGGAGTAAAAAGTTTAGTAGTTGGAGATGTAGTAGAAGTAGATTTTTTATATGATACATATATAATAAAAAAAGTCCTACCAAGGAACAATTTTTTGATAAGACCTCCGGTAGCAAATATAGACAATTTAATCATTTGTCTATCACTAAAAGATCCAACACCAGATTATTTGTTGCTTGACAAAGAACTTATATTATGTTATGAAAAAAATATTAATCCAATTATTTGCTTAAATAAAGTAGATAATTTAGAGCAAGATAAAAATTTAGAAGAAGAAATAGACTATATTAAAAATGTATATTGTTCTTTAGGAATAAAAGTAATTTTTACAAGTGCCAAAAAACGCCAAGGAATAGAAGGACTAGAGGAAAATTTAAAAGGAAAAATATCAGCTTTTTCTGGAAATTCTGGTGTTGGAAAATCAAGTCTTATTTCTATAATTACAAAAGATATGTCAATAGAAGTAGGCAATATATCAAGAAAAAGTCTTAAAGGAAAAAATACTACAAAGTATGTTAGACTTTATGAGCTTGGAGAAAAAACATATATACTAGATACACCAGGCTTTTCTAGCTATGAATTATATGATATAAACTACAAAAAACTTAAGGACTATTATAAAGAATTTAGAGAGTATAAATGTAAGTATGAAGACTGTACACATGTATTTGAAGATGAGTGTAGTGTAAAAGCTGCTGTAAACGATAAAAAGATAGATAAATTAAGATATGAAAGATATAAATATATATATAAAGATTTATACGAAAAGGACAAAAGAAAATATAAGTAGGAGTTAAACATATGAAAAATATTTTAGTTTCCATTTTAAGTGTTGAAGATAAGGTAGGGGCAATAGAAAAATTAAAAGAAAATGGAGTCGGAGTACATCTTGATATAATGGATGGAAAGTTTGTAAAATCATTGGGCGTAGAACTTGATATGGCGCAAAGCGTAAAACAAAACAACCTTTTTTGTGATGTACATCTTATGGTCTCAAAACCGTTAGAAGATGGTTATATAAGTAAAGCTTTAGGTTTAGGAGCAGATTCTATAACAATTCACTATGAAATAGAAGAATTTGAGAGAGTACTTAGATTTTTACTTTTAGAAAAAAATAAAAGAATGCATAAGGGAAGAAATCTTGAAATTGGTGTAGCTATAAATCCTAAAACATCAGTAGATGTGTTAACTAGATTCTATAAGCTTATAGATAAAGTTTTAGTTATGTCGGTTGAACCAGGATATGGCGGGCAGAAATATATAGAGTCTACGGATAAGAAAATTGATAAAATAAAAAAACAATTTGGTATAAAAGTAGAAGTAGATGGTGGTATTAATAAAGAAATTATAAAAAAAGACATTATGAAGTATGTTGATGATTTTGTTATAGGAAGTTATATAACAGGTTCAGATAATATGAAAGACTGCATAAATTTAATTAAGGAGGAAATCAAATGAAAAAAATAGCAATCATGACAGCAGGAGGAGATTGTGCTGGATTAAATAGTGTAATTAAAACTGTTGTACTTGCAGCTGAAAAAAAAGGAATAGTTGTTGTTGGAATATTAGATGGTTATAAAGGCTTTGTTGAGAGAAGATATAAAGTATTAGATAGATCGTACGTTACAGATATTGAAACTATGGGAGGTACAATTCTTGGATCTTCAAATAAAGAATGTCCTTTTCATTACCCATCTAGCACAAAAGTAGGAGAATATGAAGATAGAGTAAAAGATTCTATTGAAGCTTTAAGGAAAATTGGAGTAGAGGGAATGATAATCGTTGGAGGAGATGGAACTCTTGATTCTGCAAGAGTTATACACGAGGCAGGAATGCCTGTTGTTGGAATCCCTAAAACAATTGATAACGATATGGTGGCAAGTAGTCCAACAATTGGATTTGAAACTGCCATAGAAAATGCTACAAGGGCTATAAGAGATCTTAAGACTACTGCTTATTCTCATAGAAGAGTTATGGTGGTAGAAATGATGGGCAGGACGTCTGGGTATTTAACGCTTTATGCAGGATTTGCATCTGGAGCTGATATAATTTTATTGCCAGAAATTGACTATAATTTAGATATAGTAACATCTAAGGTAAATGAGATAATGGCGTCTGGTAAAAGATATGTTATAGTTGCAGTATCCGAGGCGGCAAAAGAAAAAGGAAAAGAGGAAACAATAGGTAGAATTGTAAAAGATAGTTTTGAACAGAAACGTTATGGTGGTATAGCAGAAAAACTTGCACATCAGATAGAAGAACTTACAGGATATGAAGCAAGACACATGGTGCTTGGTCATCTTCAAAGAGGAGGAGCGCCAGCAACTGGAGATATAATTTTGGGAGCAAGACTTGCAAATTATGCCCTAAATTTGCTTCTTGAAGATGAAGCTGGAGTTATAGTTGGGACAAACGAAAATTCTTTAGTTAAGATGAAATTTCCTAAAGAGAGGGTAGCTAGACTACTTGATCTTAACACAAATGATGTATATAAAACAGCAATAAATATGGATATTTCCTTTGGAATATGAAAAAATAAATAAAATATAAACTTTTGTTTGACAAGCAAATGTTTATATGATATACTTTTTTTGACATATAGGAGGTATTTTAATGTATCAGGATTTAACAAGACAAGAAGAAGAGGTTCTTGAATTTATTAAAAAACAAATAAATATGACAGGTTTTCCACCATCAGTTCGTGAAATTTGTGCAGCCCTAGGATTTAAATCTACATCTTCAGCACATCAATATATATGGAGACTTGCAGATAAAGGATACATAGACAAAATGAATCTAAAAACTAGAGCTATTAAAATTACAGGAAGTGAGCCTACTATATCTGTACCAATAGTAGGTAAAGTTGCAGCAGGCGAACCAATACTTGCTACTCAAAACATCGAGGATTATTTTGCAATAGGAGAGAGTTTCTTTAGTCGTAATGCACTTCAAAATGATAATTTCATCTTAAAAGTACAGGGCGAAAGTATGATTCAAGTAGGAATTAATGATGGAGATTTTATCATAGTTTCAAAACAATCAACTGCAAAAAATGGCGAAATTGTAGTAGCAATGATTGATGGCAATGCTACAGTAAAAACATTTTATAAAGAAAAAGATCATATAAGGCTTCAACCAGAAAATGATACTATGGATCCAATAATAGTAAAAGATGCTGAAATTGTTGGCAAAGTTATAGGGCTATTTAGAAGATTTTAATAAAATTTAACAAAAAAACACCAAATTACATACAATGTAGTATGTCGGGAGGTGTTTTTTTATGTTTGAAAATTTGAATATTGGTCTTGGAATTACTGGTTCTTTTTGTAATTTTAAATATATAAAAGAAGTTATATATAGTTTACAAGATGAAGGAGCAAATGTTATCCCGATTGTATCCGAAAATGTGAAAAGCCTAGATACTAGATTCTATAAGAGTAAAGACTTTTTAGAAATGCTTGAGAGTACAACGAAAAATAAGGTTATATCATCAATAGTTGAAGCAGAGCCTATAGGTCCGAAGAATATACTTGATATTCTAGTTATTTGTCCATGTACAGGGAATACATTAGCAAAAATAGCTAACGGAATAACTGATAGTACTATACTTATGGCAATTAAAAGCCATATAAGAAAAAATAAACCTGTTGTTATAGGAATTTCTACAAATGATGGACTTGGTGCTGCGTTTGAAAATATAGGCAAAGTAATAAATACAAAAAATTTCTATTTTGTTCCATTTTCTCAAGATGATCCGATAAACAAGCCAAAATCATTAGTACTTGATTACTCTTACATACTAGATACAATTAAAGAAGCTCTAGAAAATAGACAGATTCAACCAATTTTATCTAAATAAAAACAAATGCTCCCCAAATTTTTATTTGGGGAGCTATGTCAATAAGGACAGCAGTGAAAGGAGAAAGAGAACACTACAGCCTTAGAAAAGGCGTTATACTACATCCGCCATGCTAAACTTAGAAGTGCTATTCATCCAAGCCTTATAAAGCTTGGAATATTCCTCTGGCCTTTCGGCCGAGATTACGATTGGGTTCAGATCATGCGTCTGCTCAAAGACGCCGATCATACTGTCACCGCTATACACGGCAACCAGTTCTCTTGTAGGAATTTCTCCTTTGTGTTCTGGGAACACAAACACCGATCTGTCAGTGAACAGATAGCCCAACAGATCTGTGCCTTTGAAAAACACCTTTTTTACTTTCTTGAAATTCATCATTTTTTCCTCCTGGGTAATCACCCAATAATTAAAATTTTGCTACAAAAATAATTATAACACAATTATATGCGAAAGTCAACTTTTTTATGTGAAATTTATGTTAAAAAAACATTGGTATAAAAAGAAAGTAGAATAATGTAGAAAAAAGTCGAAAGAGTTTATTTTGAATATACAAAACTAAATAAAATAACTCCTCAATTCTTTTAATTTTAGTATATATATGATATAATGTAAAAATCGAAAGCGAGGAAAAAATATGAATGTTGGTATTGTAACTCTTGGGTGTTCTAAAAATCAAGTCGATAGTGAAATGATATTAGGACTTTTTAAAAGTGTTGGATATAATATTGTAAATAAACCTGATGAGGCGGATGTGATAATTATTAACACATGTGGCTTTATTAATTCTGCTAAAAAGGAAGCAATTGATACAATTTTAGAAATGGCTGAATATAAGAAGAGCAGATGTAAGGCTTTAATTGTTACAGGATGTCTTGCAAAAAGATATAAAGCTGATATTATAAGAGATTTGCCAGAAGTTGACCTTGTAATTGGAGTTGATGAATATGGCGATATAGGAAATATACTTTCGAAGTTTTTAAGTCAAAAGTTTTTAAATCATAATTTAGATTTTACAAGCCGTGTAGTGTCAACAAATTTTCCACTTAGTTATGTAAGAATTTCTGATGGTTGTGATAATAGATGTAGTTATTGTGCAATTCCACTTATTAGAGGAGCATTTAAATCAAGAAAAATGGAGGATATAATAGGAGAAGTAGAAGGACTTTCTAAAAATGGAATTAGTGAAATTTGTATTATATCACAAGACACTACTAAATATGGTAAAGATATATATGGTAAACTTATGCTTGCAGAACTTTTAAATAAAATTTCAAAAATTGATGGAATAAAATGGATTAGAATATTATATATGTATACATTTGAGGTAACAGATGAACTAATTGAAGAAATTTCATCTAGCCAAAAGATATGTCCATATTTTGACATACCAATTCAACATGGTAGTGACAGAATACTAAAGGCTATGAATAGATATGATACTAAAGAAAAAATATATAATTTAGTACATAAAATAAGAGAACGTATTCCAAATGCAATCATAAGAACAACTGTGATTACTGGTTTTCCTGGTGAAACAAATGAAGATTTTGAAGAACTAAAAGATTTAATACGTGACTTGAAATTTGATAGGTTAAGTGGATTTACTTACTCAAGAGAAGAAGATACAAAAGCATACTTTATGAAACCACAAATACCTGAGAAGGTAAAAGTACAAAGATTAAAAGAGATAATGGATATACAAAAAGAAATTTCGCTAGAACACAACAGGCTTAAAGTTGGAAAAAAATATTCTATTATAGTAGAAAATATTACAGATGATGAAAAATATTTTGTATGTAGATCTTATATGGAAGCACCAGATGTAGATGGTAGAATATATGTGAAAATTGATGATGCAAGTTCAAAAAAAGCAATTATAGGTGAATATAGTGATGCTAAGATAATAGATTATAATGAATATGATCTATTTGCGGAATTTATATAGAGGAGGTTATTATGTACACATTAGAAGAATTAAAAAAATCCACTTTAATTGAACTTAGAAATATAGCTAGTACATTAAAACTTGATGGATATGAAAAATTAAAAAAAGAATATTTGATTGAAGAGATAATTAAATCTTTACAAGGTACCAACTCACTTGATGAAAAAATTGATGTCCAAATTGAGAATCCGGAAACAGACTATATAGCTGAAGGAATTTTAGAAGTTATGCCAGATGGATATGGATTTTTAAGAAGTGATAATTACCTTTCAGGTAGTAAGGATATATATGTATCTCAAGTACAAATAAAAAGATTTAAGTTGTCTACAGGTGATAAGTTAAAAGGAATTGCAAGGTTTACAACTGATCCCCAAAATAAATTTCCATCTCTTATATATGTTGAAACAATAAATGATGATAGACTAGAGATTGCATTAAAAAGAAAGGCATTTGAATCTCTAATTCCTATATATCCAAATGAAAGACTAAAACTAGAAAATATGGATAAGGAATACTCTACTAGACTTATAGATTTAATTGCTCCTATTGGTAAGGGAACTCGTGGAATGATAGTAGCACCTCCTAAAGCAGGTAAAACAACTATGCTAAAACAGATTGCAAATAGTATTATAAAAAATAATAAAGAAGTTTATCTAATAGTTTTATTAATAGATGAAAGACCAGAGGAAGTAACAGATATTGAACGTTCTGTCGATGCTGAAGTAGTATATTCAACTTTTGATGAATCTCCAGAACATCATATAAAAGTAGCAAGAATGGTACTTGAAAGAGCAAAAAGGCTCGTTGAACAAAACAGAGATGTGGTAATATTGTTAGATAGCATAACACGTCTTGCAAGAGCAAACAATTTAACTGTAGAGCCAAGTGGTAGAACTTTATCTGGTGGACTTGATCCGGCTTGCCTTCATTTTCCAAAGAAATTTTTTGGAGCTGCAAGAAATATAGAAAATGGAGGCAGTCTTACAATACTTGCTACTTCACTTGTAGAAACTGGAAGCAAAATGGATGATATTATTTTTGAGGAGTTTAAAGGAACTGGTAATATGGAAGTTCATTTAGATAGAAAACTTAGTGAGAAAAGAATATTTCCAGCTATTGATATTTTTAAATCTGGAACTAGAAGAGAAGATTTATTATTATCAAAAATGGAGCAAGAATGCAGCACGTGCTTAAGAAAGGTTATGTCAGCTTCCTCTGCTAATCTTACTAATGCACAAATAGCAGAAAAGATATTTAATATACTAACAAAAACTAAAAATAATGACGAATTTATTAAAGTTTTTCTAGAAAATATAAAAAAGAAGTAGAATAATTTTATATGTTATGTTAAAATTTATTATGTATGATGTAAACTAAGGAGAATTGAAATATGAGTAACAATAATGTAAAATTGATTTTTAATGATGGAAAAGAAATTATAGTAAAAAAAGGTGCAAAAATTTCAGAAGTAGTTGAAAACATGCCTGAAATTGACAATAAAGTACTTGCATTTTATGTTAATAATGATTTAAAAAGGTATGATGCCCAAATAGTAAAAGATTCAAGTATAACTCCAATTAAACTTTCTAGTGGAGATGGATATAGAATATATTCAAGAACTCTAAAAATGATACTTTATATGGCACTTACAAGATTATATTCTTCTGCAGATGTGAAGTTCTTAACTACAATAAATAGAGATCAATATTTTATAATTAAAGACATTAAATTAACAGAAGAGAAAGTTAAAACTATAAAAGAAGAAATGAAAAAAATAATTGAGAAGGACTATAAAATAACAAAAAGATTAGTGCCATTAGAAGAAGCTATGGAGCTTTACAAAGATTCAAATAATGTAGACAAACTTAATAATGTGGGAAATAAGTTAAAGACGAATGTTTCAATGTACTTTTGTGACGGCCTTTATAATTACTTTTATGGAGCTTTAGCAGATAGTACTGGATATACACCAGTTTTTGATCTTATTTCATATAGAGAAGGCGCTCTACTTTTAATGCCAAATGATAATTATGAATTAAACAAAAATATAAATGTAGAACAAAGATTATATGATACATTTATTGACTATAATAAACTTACTTCAACTTTAGAAATTGATAATGTTGGAGAACTAAATGATATTATAATAAATAATAAAATTAATAATATTATTCAAGTATCTGAGGCTATTCATGAAAGAAAAATGATTGAACTTGTGCAAGATATTGAAAGAAGAAAAGATAGTGTAAAAATGGTTCTTATTGCAGGGCCTTCATCATCTGGAAAAACAACATTTGCTCAAAAACTTGGTGTTCAACTTAAGCTTATGGGATTCAATCCTATAACTATATCTATGGATAATTACTTTGTAGAACGCGTAGACAACCCACTAGATGAAGATGGTAATTATGATTTTGAATGCGTAGAGGCTCTTGATAGAGATCTTTTCAATTCTCAAATGAGAGATTTAATTGAAGGGAAAACAGTAGAGCTTCCTAGATTTGATTTTATTCATGGAAAAAAAGAGTATAAAGGTGATTTCTTAAAGTTAGAGAAAAATGATATTTTAATAGTTGAAGGAATTCATGCATTAAATCCTATTTTAACAGAATTTACTCCAGATAAAAATAAATATAAAATTTATATAGCACCTATAGCTACACTTAGTATAGATGGATACACTAAAGTTTCTTCTACAGATGCAAGGCTTTTAAGAAGAATGGTAAGGGATTACAATACACGTGGACATGGTGTTGAGAGAACATTTGAGCTATGGAAAAATGTAAAAAAAGGTGAAGAAAAATACATTTTCCCTTTTGTTGATACAGTAGATTTTATATTTAATTCTAGCTTAGTATATGAAACATCTGTCATGAAAACATTTGCACAACCTCTACTTTTACAGGTAGATATAAACAGCGTTTATTATTCTGAGGCAAGAAGACTTTATGAGTATTTAAATAACTTCTTACCAATAGAAACATCAAATATTCCAGTAGATTCAATAATAAGAGAGTTTATTGGTAATGGATGTTTTTATAGGTAATTGATATAAATAAAAAGGAGAAAACCTTATGTATTGCCAAAATTGTGGCACTAAAATTTCTGAAAATCAAAACTTTTGTGCCTCATGTGGGATAAGTGTTAGTACAAGCATAACTTCAGAAGTTAATAAAATGGGCAGCATAACTTTTCATAGAGTTTCCAGATTTGTTGGATGCATTATTGACTTTGATGTATATATTAACGGACAAAATATGGGAATTCTTAAAAATGGTGGCGATCTTAAGGTAAAACTTCCAATCGGAAAATATAAAGTAACTTTTAGCTTATGGTCAGGAACAAATACCCAAGAAATAGAAATTACAAATGATATGCCAAACATATATGCCGAAGTTAAATTAAAAATGGGACTTTTGGTAAATAAGCCAAAAATAATTAAAATTAGGAGTGAAAAATAATATGGGCAAATTTTGTACAAATTGTGGAAGTAAACTAAATGGTAATGAGAAGTTTTGTATAAACTGCGGACAAGAAGTTACAAATTCTAACAGTAATGAAAATATTAGAAATGAGGGTAATGTGGTTACATATTCAATTTCAGATTCAAGTAAACTAAATGAAACTACTAAAAGTTCTTGTACATCACGTGCTAATACTGCATTTATTTTGTCACTTGTTGGACTTTTTTTTGCAGGTATTGTTATGGGGATAATTGGTATTTCTATGGGTGCTAGTGCAAAAAGTGAAATGGAATCACTTGGTATTGAAGATGGTAAAAAGAAGGCTAAAGCTGCTATAATAATTGGAATTTTTGATGTTGTTATAGCGCTATTAATTGTATTTGCAAGGTGCTTTGTGCGTTAAATTATATAGGGTGGATGAAATGTTTGTAAAAAATGATAATAGTTTCATATGTAAAAATTGTGGTAAACATGTTGAGAAACTAAATTATACTTCAAGAGATCATTGTAATTTTTGTCTTTATTCTATGCATGTGGATATAACTCCTGGAGATAGACAAAATAGTTGTATGGGAATGTTAGAACCAATTAATGTTATTGATACTTCAAAGAAGGGCAAAGTTATTTTGTATAGATGTAAAAAATGCGGAGAGGAAATTAGTAATATTGTAGCTTATGATGATTCCGAAGAAAAGATTTATGAAATTGTAAGAAAATATGCAAGAGGGGAGATTCATTAATGGAAGATGTAAAAAAAATAGTAGCAGAGTTAATAAAAGATAGTTTAAATAGTAGTATAACAATTGAAGAGATAGAGCAAAAATTGGAATCTCCAAAGGATAAATCAAATGGGGATTTAGCTTATCCTTGCTTTACTCTAGCAAAAGTACTTAAAAAATCTCCAGCTATTATAGCAGAAGAATTAAAAGAAAATATTAAAGTATCAAGTCCAATAATTAAGGTTGAAGCAATCTCAGGCTATCTAAATTTTTATGTTGATTATAAAGATGTGTATTCATCTGTTATAACTGACATTATGAGGGAAAAAGAAAAATATGGATTTGTAAATTATGGCAAGTGTGGAAATGTTGTTGTAGATTATTCATCGCCAAATATTGCAAAGCCTTTCCATTTAGGACATTTTAGAACAACTGTTATAGGAAGAGCACTTTGCAATTTATATGAACAATTGGGGTACAATGTAGTAAAAATAAACCATCTTGGAGATTGGGGAAGACAATTTGGACTTTTAATAGAGGGCTATAAAAGATTTAAGGATGAATACGACATAAAAAGTGACCCATTACATGCTTTGTCAGAAATATATGTTAGAATAAATAAGCTTGCAAAAGAGAATGAAAATGTCATGAATATTGCAAGAGAAAACTTTAAAAAATTAGAAGAAGGGGATAAAGAGTCTATTAAGTTATGGCAATACTTTAGAGATGTTAGCCTAAAAGAGTATATGAGAATATACAAATTTATGGGTTGTGAATTTGATAGCTATAATGGGGAAGCATTTTATAATGATAAAATGGATGAAGTAGTAAAAATACTTGATGAAAAAAAAGTGTTAGTAGAAAGCGAAGGTGCAAAGGTAGTATATTTGGGTGAGAATGAACCACCATGTATAATATTAAAATCTAACGGCTCTACTATATATGCGACAAGAGATCTTGCTGCAATACTTTATAGAGCAAGAACTTATGATTTTAAAAAGGCTATTTATGTCACAGGATATGAGCAATCACATCATTTTAAGCAAATATTTGAAGTTGCAAAATATTTAGTTGGAGAAAAATATGCGTCTGGTCTTGTGCACGTTCCATATGGAATGGTAAGACTAAAAACGGGAAGAATGTCTTCTAGAGATGGAAATGTAATTTATTTACAAGACTTAATTGATGAGGCGATAAAAAAGGCAAGAAGTATAATTGTACAAAAAGATACTAAAGGTCTTGATATAGAAGATGTAGCTAAAAAAGTTGGACTTGGGGCTTTAGTATTTAACGATTTAAAGCAAAACAAAATTAAGGACGTTGTATTTGATTTAGATGAAATAATAAGATTTGATGGAGAAACTGGTCCATATGTTCAATATACGTATGCTAGAATAAAAAGTGTACTTGATAGAGCTTCATATGATGTCAGTAGCGCAGAACAAAACGTTAAACTTGAACTGTTAAATACTGAGTGTGAACTTGAACTTATAAAAGAATTGTCAAAATTTAAGGAAGTTATAAAAAGAGCAGCTGATGAATTTGAGCCTTGTATTTTAGCTAGGTATTTAATAGGTGTTGCTAGTTTTTATTCTAGATTTTACAATGAATGTAATATTTTAAATTCTGAAGAAGGCTTAAAAAATGCTAGACTTGCACTTTGTTATGCTACATCAGTTGTAGTAAAAAAAGGACTAGAAATTTTAGGAATCTCTTGTCCTGATAGAATGTAGAATACAGCTAAATATAAAAAATTATATATATAAAATAGATACATAGTAGATTTAAGAAAAAAATTATTGGGATTCCAAACTTAAAGCTACTATGTTTTGTTTTATGTCTAAATGC
>HF996725.1:12072-16560 GCA_000433335.1 Clostridium sp. CAG:1219
AAACATACCAAAATATATTCCAAGTGCGCCAAGTAAAATAGCACACGAAAATAAAAATCTTTCTGGTATTCTATATTTCTGTAACCTTGCTAAAGTTTTATCTATGAACATAACTATAAATGATATAATATTAATTATGGATAAATATAGTATAAATATTTTCATTTCCTTCTCCTTTTTCTAAATCATTATATCATGTATATTTTGAAATATAAAGAAAAAACCGCTATAAGCGGTTTTAGATGAGCACAATTACTCTTTAATTTTTTTGAGGTCGTACCGTAAAAGGTAGATTACAAAATCTTCATCATCTGCCTGTGAAAAGATTTCTATACTTTCGGTAAAGAAGGTAAGCTGTTCTTCAATTTCATACTTCAGTTTCTCTATAGAGATTTTAGACGACTTGTCATATCCAAGAGATTTAGATATTATCTTGAGTAGGTTTCTAGAACGACTTACAACTTTACTATCTTCATACTTTATGCCGCAACGACTTAAGATATTTAAATAATTAGAAAAAGTGAAAATCTGTGAGCAAAGAAGAGGTGGCGTTCCACCTTTTTCTAATATTTGCCTCAGAGCTATTAAATATCCTACCATAGAAAAAATATCATTTTTGGCTCTCTGAAATACTTTACTATCGAATTGGCTTATCAATGTGTCATTTGTGATTTTTCTCCACACATCAATTGCTTGCACAAAATTGTATTGGCAATAAGCTATATTGGCAATATACGGCATGCCATGTACAATATGTATTTGTTTTTCCGGCTCACTATATTTTTCCAGTGTAGTACTAGAAATGTACTTTGACGGATAATAGACTTTGGCAAGAACTCTTTTTGACGGATCTTTACGATCCTTTATACGACCGTTTTCATAAAATAAATTATGAATTTCTTCTTCAGTTAACATTTTCATCCTCCTTATTAAAGTTAAATCAATTTTCTACTTCTAATATATATTATATCATTTATGTCAAGCTTGCAATGAAGTAGACATTAAAATACATTATTAGACAACTTAATATAGGGCAATATGCTAAATACGAAATTTTTAATCTGGCTTGATAAATTATAATTTGTAATATATAATACACTTAATGGTGAGAAAATGAAAATTGTAGGAAAAATAGAACAGATAATATATAAAAATGAATTAAACTCATGGACAGTACTACTAATTAAAGTAGATAAAAAATATATAACAGCTGTTGGTCCAACAGCTGATATTGAACTTGAAGATACAATTGAGTTTGAAGGCGAATATGTAACGCATAAAGTTTATGGTGAACAAATAAAATTTGAAACTTATATAAAAGTTTTACCAAAAGATGAAAATACTTTAATAAACTACATAGCCGATAATATAAAAGGTGTTGGTAGAAAAATTGCTGAGAGGATAGTAAACGAGTTTAAAGATGAAACTATAGATGTTATTAGATATAATCCTTCAAAACTTGAACAAATAAAGGGATTAAATTCTGAAAAAATAATTTCTATGTCAGATTTTTTTAATGATGAGTGGGAAAAATGGAACGTTGTAAAGTTTTTAGGTGGTTTTAACATTTCTGTTGTACTTGCAAATAAAATTTATTTTGCCCTTGGCAAAGATACTATAAAAACTGTAAATGAAAATCCATATAGTTTACTGGATTTTGTTAAAACTATAGACTTTAAGCTAATTGATAATATCGCTCTTGAACTTGGAATAGAAAAGAATAGTTATTCAAGAATTGAATCTGGTATTTTATATCTAATTGCAAAAATAACAGAATTTGGTCATACATGTGTTGAAGAGGAGAACTTTGTTAAGTATTGTATAAAGAACTTAGAAGTAAGCGAGGAAGAAATAAGAAATGGTATAGTTAGGTTAAAGCTCTCTGAAAAGATATTTATTGAAAATAGGGATGATGTAAATTATGTCTTTAGAAAAGGATATTATCTTGCAGAAAAAAATATAGCAACCTACATTTCTGATATAGTAAAACAAAAAATACACTCAAAAGATTTTGCAAAAGAAATAGAAAAAGTATCAGAAAAAAATTCACTAGTGCTATCTAGTGAACAAAAAGAAGCAATACAAATGTGTCTAAACTCTAATATAAGTATAATTACAGGTGGACCTGGTACAGGAAAAACCACTATTATAAAATGTATAATGGATCTACTCGATGATGATGACAAAAAGTATATTTTAGCTGCTCCAACTGGAAGGGCGGTAAAAAGAATAACAGAGACAACCAAAAAGCCTGCTAAAACCCTTCACAGACTTTTAGAAATAACAAAAGTTGATGACAATAATTTAGAGAAAATGATAAATGTAGATGTTAAAATTATAGAAACTGACTTCTTAATAATTGATGAGGCATCTATGATAGACACAATAATGATGAATAATTTAGTAAGAGCGCTTAAGAAAAAAACTAAATTGATCTTTGTAGGAGATATAGATCAATTGCCATCTGTCGGACCAGGAACAGTACTAAAAGATATAATTGATACTAAACTTGTACCTACAATGTATTTAAATACAATATATAGACAAAGTAGTAAAAGTGACATAGTAGTAAAATCACATATGGTAAATGCTGGAGAGCATTTTGATTTTAAAAATAAGGACACTGATTTATATTTTATAAAATGTGATACTACAGATGAGGTAATATCTGAAATGTCATCACTTATTTCACATAGACTTGAAGGATATGCAAATCTTGATATAATGCATGATTTACAAATACTTACGCCAACTAAAAAGACAGAACTTGGAGTGACTGCACTAAATAAAAAAATACAAGAAATTTTAAATAGAAAATCTACTCAAAAAAAGGAAAAAACTATAGTAGACAGGACTTTTAGAGTTGGAGATAAAGTAATGCAAATTGTAAATAACTATGATAAGAAATTTAGCATTAATGGTGAATTTTTTGAAGGAGTATATAATGGAGATATAGGGTATATAAAAGATATCGACTTTGAAGCAGAAAAGTTTATAGTAAATTTTGATGATGAAAAAGATGTTGAATATGATTTTGATGAGGCAGATGAACTAGAACACGCTTATGCTATTACAATTCATAAAAGTCAGGGTAGTGAATTTGATTATGTAATACTTCCCCTACTTGTTGGATATAAAAAATTATTTACAAGGAATTTACTCTATACTGCTATGACTAGAGCTAAAAAAATGCTAATAATACTTGGAAATAAGCAAGTAATAGACTATATGATAGATAATGTTGAGGAAAAAAATAGACTTACGGGATTAAAATACAAAATATTGAGCAATATATAAGTTTGAAAAAAATGTTAATATATGTTAAAATAGCAAAAAAGAGGTGAAAAAATTTGGAAGAATTAGTTGAATGTATATGTGATTACGTAAGAAGGCCATATACGGATTATGCTGTTATGATAAATGGAGAATGGGGAAGCGGTAAAACTTATTTTTGGGATAATAAACTAAGAAGCAGACTTGAGTCTATAACAGTAAATGGTAAGAAATACAAAACAATTTATATGTCACTTTATGGAATAAATAGTTTAGAGGAAATAAGTAAAAAAATATTTATTGAAACCAACCCAATGATATCAAAATCACTCAGAAAGTTTATTGATACAAGACAAGGAAATTTGATACCAGAATATGTAAAAACTGGACTTGATATGGCAAATTTATTTGGTAATATTAATATGAATTCTGATAAATTGGATTTTTCCAAATTATTTGCTATTGATGATAAAATTTTGTGCTTTGATGATCTTGAAAGGGCAAATGTAGATGTTATAGACATATTAGGTTATATTAATAATTTTGTTGAACATGATGGTATAAAAACTATATTAATATGTAATGAAAAAGAACTTGCCACAAAATTTAAAAATACAAATATTGAGTTTAAAAGTTTAATTGCTACATATATCTTAGATAAAGAAGGAAAGTTGAGCGCAAAAAACAGCAATGATAATATTCAAAAGAATGTTCCAATAGGAAATTTAATTGAGGATAAAATATCTGAGATATTTGATAGAGCAAATGCATATGAGAGAATAAAAGAAAAACTCATAGGCGAAACTTTTGAATATGTACCAGAGTATGCATATATTTTAAGTGGAATGATAATGAAATTTTCTTATAATGAGGCTTTGTCTGATTTCCTAAAGAGAAATAATTCTTTAATAATTGCTGCCTTTAAAAAATCAAATACAAGAAATCTTAGAATTTTAAAACATGCAATAAATGATTTTGAGAGAATATACGATAGTACAATGACAAAATATCCTGAAGTTTCTTATGAAATTTTAAAGACGATGTTGACTTTTACTATTGCAATATCTTTTGAAATTAAATCTGGTAATATAAGTAAAGAAAAACTTAAAAATATTTCTAGTAACGAAGAATATAATTCTGTTATATTTACTTCACAAATAATGAATGATAAGAACCAATTTTATTTAAGGGAATTTGATAATAAGTACTTTTTGA
>HF996725.1:16599-18720 GCA_000433335.1 Clostridium sp. CAG:1219
TTCTTTAAATTTATAGAAGTTTATGTAAGAACTAGATTTTTTGATGATAAAATATTTAGAGAAGATATGGATCTTGCAACAGCAAGACAAGTTACGCAAAAAGAAGATGAAAACAAAAAATATTTGAAGCTACTTAGCGGCGAATATTATAAAATGTCTGATGTAGATTTTGAAATTTTATGGAAACAAGTACTAGAAGAAGTAAAATATGGTAAAGTTAGCTTTAAAGAACATATAAAACTATTTGCTGTATACAAGCACTTTATTAATACTTCCCTTATAAAGTTTAATGTATCTGAATTAAAGCAAATATTTATACTTGGAATGCAAATATCTTCTAGTGAAAATATAAAACAAATTACTTCCGAAAATTTTGAATTGGAAAGTGCAATAGATTATGTAACAGATGATAAAGATATAGAAGATATGAAAATAGAATTTTCAAAAATAAGACAAATGGCAATAGAAGAGGCAGCTTCAAAGAAAGCTAAACAATTATTTAGACTTATTCCAAATGAAATTTCAGAGTTTTATAAACAAATAATGGGTGAGTATAAAGATTTACCAGTATTTGCAAGGTATGACATGGAAGATTTATTTGAAAAATTGCTTATAACTTCAAATTATGATATTTATAATATGATAAATCTTTTAAATTTGAGGTATAAAGATAAAAATGGATTATTAAAAAATGATATTAAAAGCTTAAAAAAATTATCTGAACTTTTAAGCCAATATATAAAAGATGTACTAAAAAATCAAGATAAGACTATAAAAATAGCTTTATTTGAGAATATGTGTGATACGATAAAAAAATTAGAAAGTGAAGTTTAAAAATAAAATGCATGAAAGTTAAATTTTATGCATTTTTTATTTTTGTTTACAAATAATAATAAAAATTATTTGTAGGAGGAAATATGCAAAAGACTGGTATTATAAGAAAAGTTGATGATCTTGGAAGAATAGTTATACCAAAAGAGATAAGAAAAACTATAAAAATACATGAAGGGGATGAAATGGAAATTGTGGTAGAAGACGGTGCGAAAATAGTGCTAAAAAAATATAGTCCTCTAGATGATGTATATGAAACATGTTCAAACTATATAAAGTCACTTTCTGATGTAATGGAGATAACTTGTATGATGATTGATTTAGAAAAAGTACTATTTGTATCAGGAACCCTATCAAAAAAAATAGAAAATCTTTTGATAAACGAAGAATTTGTAAAAAAATTAATTAAAAGAGAAGTTACACCAAAGGATAACAAAATATATAAAATTTTTGATGAAAGTATAACTGGAAATAAAATATTGGAGGAGAAAGTAGCACCATTAATAATAGATGGTTCAGTGATAGGTGCAATAGTATTAATAAACAATAACGTTCAAAAAAGATTCGGAATCATGGAAGAAAAAATTTTAGAGCAAGCTATAAGTTTTTTTAAACTTCAGATGGAAATATAAATGATGTTAGTACCTAAAAAATCAAAGGAAATTTATAATGTTAAAATAGCACATAGAGGATATCATAAAAATCATGGTGAAAATACACTTGAAGCATTTAAGGAAGCTATGGAGAATGATTTTTCTATAGAAACAGATATAAGAATTACAAAAGACGGAGTGCTCGTTTGCTATCATGATAGATATTTAAAGAGGTTACTTGGTAGTAAGGGAAAAATTAGTGAATATACGTATTCAGAAATTTTGAATATGGATATAAAAAATACTAAGGAAAAAGTACCAACACTTAAGCAATTACTTAATTTAGTAGATGGAAAAGTTGTACTATTGTTGGAAATAAAAGGAAATATAAATAAAAGATTAAAAATGGAACTTTGCAAACAGTTAAACACTTATAATGGAAAAGTGTATTTTCATACTAAAAATATATTTACATATTTTTATATAAAGAGAATATTTGGTAATAAAGTGTTTTTTGTCTTAGACCCTATAAGAAAAAGATTTAATTTTATAAAATTACATAAAAAAGACTACAAAATGTAATATTAAAAAGATGAATTATAATTGAAAAAACGTTACTAATGAAATATAATTATATATGTATTTAAGGGGGACATAAAATGTATATAACTAATGATAAAAAAGGAATAAGTTTAAT
>HF996726.1:0-17522 GCA_000433335.1 Clostridium sp. CAG:1219
TAACATAATTTTCCAGTTTATTTTGAAATTCTTCTTTCTTTAAACTTCCATCTGCGACCATGGTAAGTCCTTTTTCCCAGCTGGCTGTAAGTTCTGGATTTAGCATATCTGGTATTGTCCTTCTTACAATATCGTATATTTTTTCTCCCTTTATACTAGGAGTTAATATCTGAGTTTTAGGATTTAAATTTATATAATTTATATTGACAAGTTTTTTTATTATTTCAGCACGCGTTGCACTTGTCCCTATACCAGATCCCTTAATTTGTTCCCTTAAATTTTCATCTTCAATTAATTTTCCAGCATTTTCCATAGCAAGTATCATAGATCCTGAAGAATATCTTGAAGGTGGTGCAGTTTCCCCTTCTTTTATGTTTAGGGATTTTAATTCTATTTTATCTCCTTTTTTTAGTGTTTGCAATAGGCTATTATTTAAATCTAAATTTTCTTGTTCTTTATTATTTTGCTCTTTTTTCTCCTCTTTATCATCTTTTATAACTTGCAAGTAACCTATTTTTTTACATATTTTACCACTTGCTATAAATTCTTCGTTATTTATTTTTACACTACAACTAATTTTTTCAAATTCTGCTGCAGGATAAAATATAGCAATAAATCTTTTAACTATTAAATGATATATTGATTTTTGTAATTCTTTTAATGATCCATAATTTTCCAATCCCTGTCCAGTTGGAATAATTGCATAGTGATCAGTAATCTTAGAATCATCTACATATTTTGTTTTCTCTAATCTTATACTATATTTTTCTTTTATCATTTTATCTAAGTGTTTTTTTACATCAGGATCAATATTAGACTTAGCAAGTCCATTAAGATTCTTAGAAATAACCTTTGCAACAGCACTACTTAGAACTCTTGCGTCTGTTCTAGGGTATGTAACTAACTTCTTTTCGTACAGTTCTTGTATAATTTGAAGTGTATCATCTGGTGTAATTTTGTATCTTTTTGAGCATTCATTCTGTATTTCTGCCAAATTAAAAAGTAGAGGTGGATTTTCTTTAATAGTTTTTTTATTTAGCTTACATATTGTCGCCTCACTTCCACCATTTTTTATATACTCAATAAATTTTTCAGCATTTTCTTTCTTTTTAAACCCAGTTTCATTATAAAGAAGTGGCGATTCAAAAACTTTTGATCCTTCTGTCGCTCTCCAGTCAAATGATATATCAGAGTTTTCATTTCCAAATATTCCCTGTATCTTATAGAAATTAACCTTCTTAAAATTTCTTATTTCTCTTTCTCTTGCTACTATCATTCCAAGTACACAAGTCATTACCCTACCCACTGAAATAACTACTTTTTCCTCTTTTAAAACTTTAGCTAGTTCTCTTGCATATGCAAGAGAAAGTAGTCTGGAAAAATTTATTCCTATTAAGTAGTCTTCTTTTGCCCTAAGAAATGCTGAGTCTGATAAATCATTATAAAAAGATATGTCTTTAGCATCTTTAATTCCATTTAAAATCGATTCTTCTGTTTGGGAATCTATCCATACTCTCTTCTTTTCCTTATTTGGTGTACCACACATCAGATCTACTAATCTATATATATACTCTCCTTCTCTTCCAGAGTCAGTGCAGACATAAATTGTGCTAACATCTTCTCTTGTAAGTATATTTTTTACTATATCAAATTGTTTTGAAACACTATCAATTACTTCATACTTAAATTCTTTTGGAATAAATGGAAGTGTCGATAAATTCCAGCTTCTTAGTTTTTCGTCATACTTTTCTGGATAACTCATTGTTACCAAATGTCCAACACACCAGGTAACAATATATTCGTCAGACTCTATATAGCCATCGCTCGATTTCCCATTTACTTTTAATACTCTTGCAAATTCCTTTGCAACGCTTGGTTTTTCTGCTATTATAACTTTCTTGCCCATAATTCCTCCGATGTTATTATACAGTATATTTTATACATTTTCAAGCAGAAAAAAACAATTCGTTATCATTAATTATCATTAATTAATAACGAATTGTTAAACTAATTTTAATTTGTTATATTACTTGTTGAAGTTTTATCGTCCGAATCTAGTTTTACATTTATTTCTATATTTTTGCCATCTCTATATACAGTAATTTTTACAGTATCTCCAACATTTTTTGAATTCTTTATCTCGTTTAGTTCTTCTATTGTAGTAATCTCTTTATCATCAATTTTTACAATTACATCTCCAACTTTAATTCCAGAATTATATGCAGAGCTTGAAGATTCTATCTTTGCGACATAAACACCCTTTACAAGGTTATACCTTTTTGCCATATTATCATCTAAACTAATTCCTGATATTCCTATATAAGGTCTTACAATTTTACCATTTTTTATGAGCTCATCTACTATAGGTTTTGCTATATTACTTGGAATTGCAAATCCTATCCCCTCAACATCTGTTGCTCCAATTTTTACGGTATTAATTCCTATGACTTTACCAGAAGATGAAACAAGTGCTCCACCACTATTTCCAGGATTTATTGCAGCATCTGTTTGTAAAAGTTTATATGTTCTTCCATTTGAAGTAAGTGTTCTATTAAGTGCTGAAACATATCCAGCTGTTATACTTCCAGCTAGTTCACGTCCAAGTGGATTTCCTATTGCAACAACTAGCTCTCCAACTTTTAAATTGTTTGAATCATCAAAAGTAGCAGCAGAAAGTCCTTCCTTTTGTATTTTTATAACAGCAATATCAGTTACAGAGTCAGCCCCAATTATACTTGCTTCAATTTCTTCATCAGAGTTTGGTAGTGTTACATATACCTTTGAAATTGATTGATTAGATATAGCATTCTCAATTACATGATAATTTGTAACTATATATCCATCTGCAGTATAAATTATTCCCGAACCTTCAGAATCAGAAGTTGAAGTACCACCAAAAACAGTATTCGAAACAGATCTTACTGTAACTCCAACTACAGATTTCCCAGCAACGTCAGCAATAGCAACTACTGGATTTTCAACCTGAGTTATTTCATATTTTGTACCATTATTTGTTACAGTTTCACTTTTGTTTGAATCTACGCTACTTTCTGTTTTTTGTTCTACTTTATTTATATACAAATATGTAGTCGCAGCACTTGTAACTATTCCAGTTACAAGTCCTATTACAATACTTGCAAACAAATTAATATTTTTAGTTTTTTCTTTGATAAATATCTTATCATTTATTACATTTTTACTACTTTTTGAATTTTCACTAACTTTATTATTATCTTCTTCCATAAATCCTCCTAATTTAATTTTTTCCTGCTGCAACACCAGTTGAGAAAGCTATTTGTAAATTATATCCTCCCGTATATGCATCAACATCTATTACTTCTCCTGCAAAATATAATCCCTTAACAATCTTAGATTCCATAGTTTTGGGATTTATTTCTTTTACATCGATACCGCCACATGTCACTATAGCAGCATCTTCATCTAAGAATCCATTTACTTCTATTTCAAACCCTTTAAGTAGTTTTACAAGTTTTTTTCTCTCTTCCTTAGTTATTTGATTTACTTTCTTATTTTCGTCTATATTTGATTTTGAAACCACGACAGGAATTAATTTTTTAGGTAATAAATCTACTAAACTATTTTTAAATTCCTTTATAGAATATTTTTCAAAATCTCTACAAATTCTTTTATCAAGTGTTTCAAATTCTAGAGCTGGTTTCAAATCTATTAATGCTACTATACTTTTTTTCTTTAATTTTTCCTCTATATTATCTATTCTGTTTAGTACACTACTAGAACTAAGTACCACAGGCCCTGTCAGTCCAAAGTGTGCAAATAGCATTTCTCCAAAATCGCTATACAAAACTTTTCTTTCTTCTCTGTCAAATAATTTAAAGCCTACGTTTTTTAATGTCAGTCCCTGCAGTGCTTTACAAGTATTATCCAAAGATGCAAGCGGTACAAGACCTGGCAACACATTAATGATGTTATGACCAAGAACCTTTGCTATTTTATATCCATCTCCCGTACTTCCGGTACTCTTATAACTGCTACCACCAGTTGCAATAATACATTTTTCACATTCTATGATTTTTCCATTATCAAGTATAACTTGTTTAACACATGATGACTCATCTTTTATAACTTCTTTAACTCTAGAATTATACAAAATTTTAACTTTAAGTTTTTCAAGTTCTCTTTTTAGAGCAAAAACAACATCTTCTGCCTTATCTGATACAGGAAATATTCTTCCGCCTCTTTCTACTTTAGTCTTAACTCCTAATTTAGTAAAAAAGTCTATAACATCATTATTATCAAAATTTGAATATGAACTATACATAAATTTATAGTTTTTAACAATATTGGCCTTAAAATCATCTATGTTTCCGTCAAAAGTTATATTACATCTTCCTTTTCCAGTTATTTTTAATTTATTACCAAGTGACGACTTTTTTTCAATTAAGGTAACATTATTTCCACTTCTTGCTGAGAAGATAGCAGAAATCATACCGGCAGCTCCTCCGCCAATAACTACTACATTCATTATTTTTCTCCTTCTAAAACTTTTGATGCAGCAAAAAGTATAGCAAGTTTAGCAGACTCGTACGTTAATCCACCTTGCACATAAGCTGCATATGGCTCTCTAATTGGACTATCTGCTGAAAGTTCAATAGAAGCTCCCTCAACAAAAGTTCCTGCCGCCATTATCACTTTACTTGTATAGCCTGGCATATCCCATGGATATGGAACGACATGACTATCTATAGGGCTCATGCTCTGTATAGCTTGTATGAAACTAATTAATTTTTGCTCATTTCCAAACTTTATAGCTTGAACTATATCTGAACGTTCATCATCATACTTTGGATAAACCTCATATCCCAATTTTTCAAATAATCTTGCAGCAAATATGCTAGATTTCATAGCCGATGCAACAACTATTGGAGCTAAAAATAGGCCTTGTAGTATATTTTTATTTTGACCTAATGTTGCTCCACACTCTTTTCCAATTCCAGGGCATGTTAAAACTTGCGAACAAAGATTAATATATTTTTCTCTACCTGCAATATATCCTCCTATTTCACAAAGTCCGCCACCAATATTTTTAATCAAACTTCCACAAATAAGGTCAGCTCCAACCTGTGTTGGTTCTTTTTCTTCCACAAATTCACCATAGCAATTATCTACCATAATTACTACGTCGCTATCTACTGCTCTAATTTTTGATATAGCCTCTTCAATGTCTGATATTCTAAGAGACTTTCTTAATGCATACCCTTTTGATCTTTGTATATGTATTAGTTTTACTTTATTATTTTTCAAAAAGTCACAAACAGAATCTATTTGTATATTTCCATTTTCATCTAAATCTATTTGTGAATATTCCACCCCATATTTTTTAAGAGAAAGTGGATTTTCCTCAAGTCCTATAACCTCGCACAATGTATCGTATGGTCTTCCACTTATTGCAAGCATTCTGTCTCCTGGCATAAGGCAGGCTCTAAGTGCAGTTGCAATAGTATGAGTGCCATTTACAAAGCCTATTCTAACTAGACTGTCTTCTGCTCCAAATACTTCAGCATAAACTTTTTCTATTGCCTCTCTTCCAACATCTGAATACCCATATCCTGTTGTCTTTCCAAAATGCATTCCAGATATTTTATTACTTCTAAAAGCCTTTAATACTTTAGCTTGATTGTAAAAAGCTATTTCGTCTACCTTTTTTATTTGATCTTCTATTTCTTTATCTACATCATTTGATAATCTTACTATATCATCACTAATATTAAACATTTTATATGCTTCCACTTTTTATCACCAGTAACATTATACCACATATTATGTGAAATTCCAATGTACGAGTAGTGAAAATATTAAGGAAACAAAAGGTATAGTGTCATCCACTATACCTTTATACAAATAATTAAAATTCTTTACTAAGCAAAATAAATTCTTCTATACTAAGTTCTTCAGCTCTGACGTTCTCGTTTAATTTTGCCTTATTAAAAGCATCTTTTATTTTTTCCTTATCTAAGTTTAAAAACTTACTTGATTCTAATGAATTTATAATCTTTTTTCTTCTTTGCGCAAACGCATGATGTATAAGCTCAAATAATTTTTCTTCATCGTCGCACTCATATTTTTTATTTTTAACTAACTTTATAACAGAAGAAGTTACGTTTGGTGATGGTATAAATGCTTCTTTTGGAACTTTTATAATTATTTTTGCATCCGCTAAATATTTAATCATAACACTAAGTATTCCATAGTCTTTACTTTTAGGGGAAGCTACCATTCTATCTGCCACTTCTTTTTGTACCATTACAACTATCTCATCTACTCTTTTTGAATCTTGCAACAACTTAAATAATATTGGAGTTGTTATGTAATATGGAAGATTTGCAACAACTTTAACTTTTTTAAAAGAAAAGCTTAACTCTTCCTCAATTTTTGATATTTTTTCATCTAAGTCAACCTTTAGTATATCTTCATTTATTAAAGAATAGTTTGTATTTTCTTTAAATCTATCATTTAATATTTCTATCATGTTATTATCAATTTCAACTAAAAGAACATACCTAGATTTTTTTAACAAGTAGCTAGTAAGGTTCCCAAGTCCTGGTCCTATTTCAATTATAAGTTCGTCATCGTTTATACAAGCTGAAGTCGAAATTTCATCTAGTATATTATCATCTATTAGAAAATTCTGTCCAAATTTTTTCTTTGCTGTTAGTCCATATTTATTTAATATTTCTCTCGTTTTTCTGAATGTGTTCAATCTTTTTCCTCCTAAAAAAATTACCAGTTAAAACTGGTAATTCTTAAATTCTATTAAAGACCACCATTTGCCTTTAATCTATCTCTTATATTTCTTACAGTAGTACTATAACTTCTATGCAAAATACCTTGGCTAAAACATGTTTGATAATAAACTCCATCTCCCATATTATAAGCATTTAATGCATAAACCTCTATATCTTCTGGAGATGAAACTCTTGCACGTGCAGCACTAAAATAATGTGATAACAAATATGCTCCGGCTGTCATATTATCATAAGGATCAAAAAAGTCACTTACTCCCAATTTTGCTCTTAAATTAGCATGGTTTGAAACATGAATTTGGCAAAGTCCATAAGAATTTCCACCGCCTAAAGCATTTACATTATATCCACTTTCTTTATACATAATTGCTAAGAATAATTCATATTCTATTCCATACTGCATACACAAACTATATGCATATTTTTGATTTTCAGCAGATAGGTTAATATTATAAAGTTTAAAGTTATCATCTAAGTAAATAGAATCAAGACTTTGAACAGCTGAGCTTCTAGACACACTATTTACAATTTTAGTTCCTACTTCTATAACTTCTTTTTGTGGTTCTTGATTAATATTTGAAGAAAGTTCCGCTCTATATATTTCCTTATCTCCTGAATACTTGATAAGATACTTTATTACTTTTTCTCCATTAGTTCCTTCTTGAATAACAGTCTTAAGTCCTCTATTGATAAGAGCGGTTTCACTTTTTTCTGTTTCATATGGTATTATTTCTGTTACTTCTTCAACTTTTGCTGTGATTTTTTGTATATTGTCTTTCATACTTTGTAAATCTATTTTAGCACTTTCAGTTTTAGAAGTAATATCAATATTCATTCCATTTTCAATTTTAGATTCTACAGATGGAGAAATATTTGAGTCGTCTTCTACATATATCTTATTTTGTATTAAAAAACTATCAACAGAATCTGCAAGTGTAATTACAGTCTGATTTGTTCCATAATAATTTAGTGAAATTGTTTTAACTTGTGTTGAAATTAGCATTATTCCAACTAAAGCAAGAAACAATATTAAAATTAATACTACAAGAGATTTTCTTAAAAAGTACAATTTATCTTGTTCCATAACATTTCCTTTCATCATTTATAAGTATAAAATATTATACCATTTTTAAAAAGTATTGTCAAATTTCAATTGATTGTTTTTAAAATTATTCCATTTTTTTATATTGCATTTTATAAGTTAGTTTTAAAATAATTCTTGATGGAAGTATTTTACTAAAAACACTTAGTAGCTTAATTTTGAAATTTGGAATTATAATCATCGATTTATTTTTATTAATATTTTTTATTGCATAACTTGCAATAAATTCTGCTGTATCTTCCTTTGCACTTGCTCTGACATTTGCAATTTTATTAAACTCTGTTTTTACAGGTCCTGGACATAATAAGGAAATTTTTACATTAGATTTTTTCTGTCTTAATTCTTCCATAACTCCTCTAGTAAAACTACATACATAAGCTTTAGTAGCATAATATGTTGCAAAAAGAGGGCCACCTGGCATAAGGCCGCCAATTGAAGCAACATTTAAAATATATCCTCTATTTTCACGTTCCATATCACAAAGGAACAACTTGGTTAAAATATGTACAGTCTGGACGTTAACTTCAATCATTTCAATTTCTTTTTGAAGTTCAGTCTTTGTAAATTCTCCTACAATACCAAATCCTGCATTGTTTACTAATATATCTATTTTATATTCGCTACAAATTTCGTGTAATTTATAACAGTTCTCTTTTTTTGACAAATCTAGTGTAATTATCTTACATTTATCAGAAATTTCTCTTAACTTATTTAGCTTATCCTCTCTTCTTGCAACAGCTATTACATAATCTCCTCTTTGTAGAAATTTTTCTGACATTTCATATCCTATTCCAGAAGAAGCTCCCGTTATTAAAATATTCATTTTATCACCAATACGATTATACCATACAAAACAAAAAAAGAAAATTGGCACACGAGCAATACGTGTACCAATTCTTAATTTTACCCCCATTTATCATAGAGGGCTTTTTGTGCCAAACTAGATGCGCTAGCAATCCTCCAGCCTCTATAAACAACGTTCCTATCACTGATATTATAGTAAAGGCAATATTTACTAATATCCTCGTTGCTCATAGATTTATAGCGATCAAATTTGGCGGCAATATCAAAGGCCACACTAAACAATCTTACCTTTGACATCTTTGGCGTAGCAAACAACTTGTCTACAATCCTTCTTTTCTTTATTACACAGAGAGTCTCCATGTAAAGAAATACTCCTACTCCAATGCTTACTCCCCGCGAATAAGGTTTCTGCATCTCCTCGGTAGTTTGAAGGATATACTCATCCATTGAGGTAACTTTTTCCGAAAGTAAATCTTCACAAAAAGCTTTCCCAACCTCAAGTTTACGCCTGTACCAAGCGTTTGAGCCATAATTTGCATTTGCCATTTATTTTTACTCCCTATAAAAATTTTTCTATTACATTATAGCTCATTTTTTAAATTTTGTCAATTTTTGCATATTCTGTTGATTTTACAAATTCCTAGTGATAGAATATTTACGTTGAGAGGATGATATTTGTGATATTTTTAATAATAGCTGTACTTTTAATTCTTTTAATTATTTTTGTAATGATTGGTATGTATAATAATTTAGTGGCTCTTAATTTAAAATTAGATAATTCATGGTCATTAATAGAAACAAATAGCAAGAAAATATTTGATACGATTCCAAATCTAGTAAAGTGTGTAAAAAACAATACTAAATATGAAAATGATACTATAGAGGAAATATTAAATTCAAAAGCTATGTTTGAAAAATCTCAAAATACAACTGAAAAAATAAATTCAATCATGGAATTAACCAAAAATTTAGAAATTCTTTTTACAATTTCAGAAGCTTATCCAGAGTTAGAAGAAAATAAAGAGTTTTTAGAATTCAAATCAAATTTTTCAAAATTTGAAAATGAATTATCAAACTTAAAAAAGGAATATAACAATTCGGTTTTAGCATACAATACTTCAATTAAATCTTTTCCTACAGAAATTGTTGCAAAGATTTTTAAATTCTACGAAAAAACTTTTTTTGAGGGAAATACCCAAGTTGAAAAAGAAATATAAATTAAAGATAACTTTTGTTATCTTTTTTCTTAACTTTTTTAACCAAATATGCTATAATCTTTTAATCGAGGTGTAACTTTTGAGAAAACTATATATTTACGTAAAGAAAGAAAAATATGAAGACTATTTAAAATATGGAATTAAGCTATCACAGTTTTCTGATATAATAGTAAACTTGGATACAGGCCTAAAAAATGGCATAAAAGCATACCTTGCTCCAAGGGATTCGGAGCTTTATAATGATGCTTCGTACTGTTGTTTAAAAATAACACCAGATAATTTGAAAATATTTGTTTTAGATACAAGTCTAAAGGATAGTTCACTAAAAAAGAAACATATATGCAAACTTTCAGAATACGAATATGGCTCATATGAACTTCCAATCGCTGTAATTTTCTCTAGTATCTTGCCGGAAGGAATTTCACTTTATAATAAAATAATTGACAGTCCACTATTAATAGATAATTCAAAGGAATATTTTTATAATAAATCTGTCAATACTTTCCTTGAAAATGGGTACTTTTCAAACCGTGAACTTTATAAAGCTATGCTATTGCTTGGACAACAAAAGGGGATATTCGAAAAAATTTCAGATGATAATAATGCAAAAATATTTCTTGATAAAAAAAGTAAAAAAACATACACTGACATAACAAAGTTCCAATAACGATTCACTTGACTTTTTTTCATCTCAGTGATACACTTATTTAAAACTACTATGTAGTTTTAGTGTTTTGGGGTATCGCCAAGTGGTAAGGCAATCGGCTCTGACCCGATCATTCGTAAGTTCGAATCTTACTACCCCAGCCAATAATATAATATATAATATATATTATTAACTTAGTTTTACCTGATGATAATTACGGGTAATATTATGAATAAATGCGCATTAAGCATTAAAGTTAAAATAATCGAGAGGTAATGTGATAATATGAAAAAAAATAATAATGGGTCTTTAAAATTAGTTTTAATTATTTGTTTTGCAACTTTTGTAGTCATTTTAGGAACTATTGGATATTTTGTTATATTTAACAAAAATACAGATAACAAGGCACAAAATATTAATGAAAGTACAATTAGTAAAACTGGATCTCGAATTTCCGAGGAAGAATTTAAAGAAATTGAGGATCAATACAGACAAAGTACTAATATAATGAGTATAGAGGATATTTCTGAAATGACTGAAACTATAGTAATAGGACCTGTGAATAAAGGTAGTTTTTCTAGAAATGAAATTATTGAATTAATTGATCAATACGGAAACTTAAGAAAACTTCCAATTGTTGCTATTGATTCTTTTAGAGGAGCTATTGATGATACTGTTTCAGAAGGAACTAGTGCTTCAGTAGTACTTCCATCTATTAGTAAAGAAGATCTAATTTACAGTTCAATACTATTCAAAAATCAAAACTACAATGGGATTGTAATATCTTTTTTTTATGATAATTCAGATTATAATAAAATCGAAGAATATTTTCAAGGAAAAGACAGAATTGATATAACAATAAATGGTAATAGTGAAAGTGCAGATATAATATCTTATCGTGAAGAGACTTATGCTAGTAGTGCTGATGTTTGGTTATATTTAATATTGGACAGTGACAACAAATATTCAAAAAATGACGAGGTTAAAATAAACGATTTAAATACAAAAAACTGCAGCATATCTGATTTATTACAATAATTGAATATATACTTTAATTTTTTATAAAACCAATTGAAAAATTGGTTTTTATTTTACTATTTGTAAATTTATGTTATAATTTATATATAATTTTATGGAGGTCTTTTATGGAAAAAAATTCATACTTTGACGGAGGATTGCTTCAACTTATTGGTTGGAAAATACTCGGTATATTAATTACTGGTCTTACTCTTGGAATATGTTACCCTTTAGCTTTGTGTATGGTATATAACTGGGAAATAAAACACACTGTAGTAGACGGAAAAAGATTGTGCTTTGATGGATCAGCTCTTCAACTTTTTGGCAATTGGATAAAATGGTTACTTCTTTGTATAATAACTCTTGGAATTTATGGATTCTGGTTACAAATAGCACTAAGAAAGTGGAAAGCAAAACACACACATTTTGCAGAATAAAATATTAAAGTGGTTAATATTTGCATATTAACCACTTATTTTAATTTTCAACTATTATTCTATCATATAATGATATATCATACTTTACATTTAAGCCAATTTTTTCTTTTTCTTCATTTTTCATTTTATTTATAATAGCAGATGTATCATCTTCCATTTCAATTTTAACAGGAATATTTTCATAATTTCCATATTTTAATGCTACTACATAATAATATCCTTTTTGCTCGTCATACTTTAGTGAATTTTTTGGCACTGTAAGACCACTTATTTTTTTCCACACTACCTCAAAATTGTTTATTCTCTCTTCATATATATCTTCAATATTATTTGTTACCTCAAATACAATGTAGTTATATTCTTCATCACTCAGATGCAATACAATAGTTCCTTCTATTTCCTTATAATTATCGTCAATAATTCTTATTGTATATGTCTTTCCATCTGAAATATATTCATCATTTTCACCTTTTTTCTGTTTTGAAATAATATATGCATTATAATTATTTACTACTTTAATACCGAAATGACTAGCCGAAGTACTAGAAAATGTATCGAAATATTCATTTATATTTGAAATTCCAATTTTACTTATATTTTTAAAGTCAATTTTTCCTTCCAAATTATCTAATTTGTAACTTACTATCCCGCCTGTGATTGCCTTAATATTTGACTTACTGTTTTTACTACTATTTTCATAATTTTCTCTTTGTTCAATAAGCTCCCTTATTTTAGACCCCTCAGGGCTAAGATCACTTATCAATTTAACTTTTTTAGTTGAAAGTTTATCAATTTTAGTTTTTAATTCCTGCATTTTCACATATGAAGTAATATTCTTTCCTTCATTGATTAGATTAGATATTTCTTTATTTATATCATTAACATCTGAGGAATAACTTGTTGGTAAATCTTTTACGAGTGTTTCTATTTGCATATCCATAGTATTTATTTTTTCTAAATACTCATTATATTCTGCATTTCTATATATTGCTATGGCTTCACCCTTGGAGGCTCTCTTTCCCTCTTCAATAATTGGCACTATTGTTTGAAACTCATCAGTTTTTACAACTGACTCATCAAGTGCTACAAGCCCATAAATCTCTGATGTCTTTTCTATATATCCGTTATTTACTACATATTGAATTTTCTCCCTAAAGATTATTTTGTATAAAATTATTAGTGCTACTACTAAAAGAATAGTCCCTATAACAATTATATATTTCTTATTTAATTTTTTTAATAAACTGTTCTTCATTCGTATATCACCTCTTTTACAAAATATCTTTTAAAATAATCTTAATATTTTCATCCTCTGACTTTGTAGCATCTATGTTTACACATTCTAGCTTATGTTTAAACCACGTTATTTGCCTTTTAGCGTAATTTCTAGTAGCCTGTTTTAGTTTATCACTACATTCTTGAAGACTCTGCTCATTTTCAAAATATGGAAAGAATTCTTTGTATCCTATCGCTTGTTTACAGGTATTAGAAACTCTATTTTTATTTTCGTAGATGAGTCTTGCTTCTTCTAGCATTTTTTTATTCTCTAACATTAAATCTACTCTACTATTTATTCTTTCATATAGAATTTTTCTTGGCATTTCCATATTATATACATAAAAGTCGTACTTTTCATTGCCATTTTTTATCCTTGCTTCCTCATCTTCCATATGTTCAGATTTTACTTTATTCCCGAATTTGGCTATTTCAAGTGCCCTTATAACTCTTCTTAGATTATTTTTATGAATTTTTTTGGCAGAATCTTTATCTATTTTAATTAGCATTTCATAAACGTAATCTACTGATTTTTCCTCTGCTAAAGAATACAAATAATCTCTATATTCTTTAACTTTTGTATCTTCTTCATATTCTGAAAAGTTTAAATCGTATACAACACTATTTATATAAAGACCCGTGCCACCAACTAATATTGGAATTTTATTTTGTTTTAGTATATTTTCAATTTCTTTATAGCACATTTTTTTAAAATCTGCAACACTAAATTCATCTGTTATATCACATATATCTACTAAGTGATGCTTTACTTGTGACATTTCTTCTTTACTAACTTTCGCTGTTCCTACGTCTAGCCCCCTATATATCTGCATAGAATCACAAGATATTATTTCTCCATTTATTTTTTTTGCAAGTTTTATTGCAAAGCTGGATTTTCCACTAGCTGTTGGTCCTACTATAACAATTACTTTATTTTTTTGCATATTTCTCTCCAATATATTATTTTCTTAAAAATCTTCTTTCAATTTCATACCTTGAAATTTCAAATGCGGTAGGTCTGCCATGAGGACAATTAAATGGATTATCTAGTTTAACCATATCATCTAAAAGTGCTATTTGTTCTTTGTAAGACAAATTCATATTTCCTTTTACAGCTGCTTTGCATGCAAGAGTTGCAATAAATCTATCTTCCTTAGATTCTCTATATGTTTTATTTGCGCCTAAAATCTCATCTATAGTATCTAGGAACACTCCCTTATAATCAAGGTCATATCCTATATTTGGTACTCCCGAAATTTTTATTGTTCTATCGCCAAAGTTTTCAAATTCAAATCCAACATTTTTTAATATCTCCTGATTTTCATTTACAGCATCCATTTCTTTTTGAGTAAGTTCAACTAAAATTGGTAAAAGCAGAATTTGACTATTTGAATTTTTAGAAAAGTAATTAGCTTTTATTTGTTCATATAATAGTCTTTCATGTGCTGCATGTTGATCTATTATATACATTTTTTCTTCTATTTGGATGATTATATAAGTATCAAATACTTGTCCCACATATTTATAATAAATAGGCTCTTTTGTCTGTGATACCTCTTTAATATTTTCCAACTTAGAGACTTCCTTCTCCTCTAAAATATTATCAACGCTCTCAATTTTCCCAACTTCTGTTTTTATTTCTTCTAAATTTTCTTCTATTGCAATATTTCTATCAATTTGAATATTTTCTTCAGCATTACTTGAATTATTAAATGCTATTTTATAAATATTTTCTTGATTTTCTTCTGCCACATAAGGTTTAAATATTTTTTCTTCCTTTTTTTCAGGCTCTTTTGTTACTATACTTTTAACATTAAAGTCCCCTGTTAGACTATCGTATTTAACCTTTATCTGTTCTTCATTGGAAGGTGTTTTTTCATAATTTGCCTCTTTAACTTCATTTTTAATAATAGAAAATGGACTATTTTTAATTGCATCTTGCTCTAGTGCATTTTTTATTGAATGGTATACTGCTTCAAAAACAGCCCCCTCATCATCAAATTTCACCTCAAGTTTTGATGGATGTACATTTACATCTACATGCTTTGGATTAATATCCAAATTTAAAACAACAAATGCAAATTTGCCTATAGCATATTTTTGAAGACATGCTCTATCTATAGCAGAACTTATAATTTTATCCTTTATATATCTAGAATTTATATACGTAAATTGTTGTGATCTCGTAGATCTAGATATGCATGGCTGTCCTATAACTCCTGTGACTCTCATAGACTCATATTCATAATCCACATCAATTAAATTATTATATATGTCCCTTCCAAACACATCGTATATTGTATCATTTATTTTTCCTTTTCCTAAAGTTGATAAAATAATTTTACCATTGCTAATAAGCTTAAATGAAACTTTCGAATTTGCAAGTGCTATTCTTGTAACAACATCTTCAATATATCCTGCTTCAGTAAAATCCTTTTTTAGAAATTTATATCTTGCTGGAACATTATAAAAAACATCTCTAACTTCGATAATGGTTCCCTGTGGTGTTCCACATTTTTCTACACTTAAAATATTTCCTGCCTCAACTATTGCTCTTACTCCTATACTCTCATTAATATTTTTAGATGTTAACGTAACCTTAGAAATGGCAGCAATTGATGCTAATGCCTCACCCCTAAATCCCATTGATTTAATATGAAGTAGGTCTTCTTCTTTTCTTATCTTACTAGTAGCGTGTCTTTCAAAAGCAAGTTCCACGTCATCACTTGCAAATCCACATCCATTATCAGTTATTTTTATATAACTAATTCCACCATTTTTAATTTCAATAATAACTTTAGTTGCACCCGCGTCAATAGAGTTTTCAATAAGTTCTTTAACTATTGATGAAGGTCTATCTACAACCTCACCTGCAGCAATTTTATTTATCGTGGCATCATCTAGTAAAACTATACTTCCCATATAACCCTCTCCTTCTTTTGCCTATATTAATTTAGTTTTTCCTTAAGTTTATAAAGCACATCTAGTGCCTCTTTTGGTGCTAATTCGTCTAAATTGGTTTTTTGTAATATTTTAGAAACTTCAGCCATTTTATAATTAAACATATCAACTTGTATTTCGTCTGTAGTTATATTCTTTTTCTTTTCTCTTATAGTTTTCTTTGCCAAGTCTACGTCTTCAAGTTCGTGTAAGATTTCGCCTGCACGTTTTATAACTCCAGACTTAACACCAGCAAGTTTTGCAACATAAATACCATAAGATTCGTCTGCCCCGCCTCTTTTGATTTTTCTTAAAAAGACTACATCATCACCTTTTTCAATAACATCTACAGAGTAATTTTTAACACCATCTATTTTACCTTCAAGTTCTATTAATTCGTGATAGTGTGTAGCAAACAGTGTTTTTGCTCCTATTTTTTCTTTAGAAGCTACATATTCTGCAGTTGCCCAAGCAATTGCAAGGCCGTCATATGTAGAAGTTCCTCTGCCAATCTCATCAAGTATAATTAAGCTATTTTTAGTAGCATTTTCTAATATATTAGCAAGTTCTCTCATTTCAACCATAAAAGTTGATTCTCCCATAGCAAGATCATCTGATGCTCCTATACGTGTAAAGATTCTATCTACTATGGATACTTTTGCTGAATCTGCCGGCACAAAGCTACCTATCTGAGCCATATAAGAAATTATTGCCACTTGTCTCATATATGTTGATTTTCCTGCCATATTAGGACCTGTTATAATTAAAAATCTATCTTCGTCATTATTTAAAGTTACATCATTTGGAACGAAATTTCCAACACCAAGAGCTTTTTCTACTACAGCATGTCTGCCACCTACAATTTCAATTGTTCCTTCATCATTAAATTCAGGTTTAACATAAGAATTTTCTTCAGCAACTTGAGCTAAAGAACAAAGTACATCAAGTGTTGCAATAACATCAGCTGATTTTTGTACCCTTATTACTTGTGATGCAATTTTCTTTCTAATTTCACAGAATATTTTATATTCCAAATCTACTAATTTTTCCTTTGCTCCCAAAATATCTTCTTCTAATTTTTTCAGTTCTTCTGTAATATATCGCTCACTTCCGGCCAAAGTTTGTTTTCTTATGTACCTTTCTTCAGGAATTAAGTTTTTATATGAATTAGTAACCTCTATATAATATCCAAACACATGATTATACCCTATTTTTAATTTAGGTATATTAGTAAGTTCTCTCTCTTTTGCTTCTAGTTGCATAATTAAATTTTGACCATTTACTGAAACATTCTTATATCTT
>HF996726.1:17532-19654 GCA_000433335.1 Clostridium sp. CAG:1219
AACATTCTTATATCTTGAAACTTCTTCATTATATTCAGGCTTTATTATATTGCCCTCTTTTATAGTTATTGGTCCATCTTCTACAATGCTTTTATTTATTAGATCATATACATCTTGTAATTCATCAAGATCTTCATACAATTTACTTATATATGAATTTTGATCCATATTTCTTTCAACTTCTTCAAGTAAAATATTTTTTATATATGGTATTTTCTTTAATGAATTTTTAAGAGAAACAAGCTCTCTCGAATTAGCAGAAGAATTAACAACTTTAGATATAAGTCTTTCCATATCATAAACAGTTTTTAAAGCTTCCACCATTTCATCTCTTAACATATTATTTTGATAGAAACTCTCCACACCATTTTGTCTTAATAATATTTCCTCTTTATTTATAAGTGGAGCTTCAAGCCATTTTCTTATCTTTCTTCCACCCATTGCAGTAGATGTTTTATCTAGCACCCAAAGTAGACTTCCTCTCTTAGTTTTTTCTCTATTTGATTCAGTTATTTCCAAATTTTTCCTTGAAGATGTGTCAAGTTGCATATATTTTTCAATATTATAATAAGTAATTTTATTTACTTGATTTGCAGCGTCCTTTTGAGTTTCTTCAATATAATTAAGAAGCAAAGATGCTGCCTCATTTTCAAAATGACTTAACTCTACATTATCTTTACTACACAATTCCTTTAAAAGAGAATTTTCAGAATCGTTATTAAATTTGGATATATATATATCAGGAAATGTTTTTGATAACTCATCTAAATATATTTTAGATAACTTATCCTCTTTTACAACTATTTCTGATGGTACAACTTTCGCTATTTCATTAATAAGTTTAATATCTCTATCCGAAGACTTAATAGAAGAAATATAAAATTCCCCGGTAGAAATATCACAATAACAAAAAGAAAAATTTTCTTTTGATACAATTATTGAAGCTATGTAGTTATTTTTCTTTTCATCTAACATAGTAAGTTCTGTAATTGTACCTGGAGTTATTATTTTTATAACATCTCTTTTAACTAAGCCTTTTGCTTCTTTTGGATTTTCAACTTGTTCGCATATTGCTACCTTATATCCTTTTTCAACTAACTTTGGTATATATGTATTTACTGCATGATAAGGTATACCACACATTGGTGCACGTTCACTCTCACCACAATCTTTTCCTGTAAGTGTTAACTCAAGTTCTCTACTACATAATTTCGCTTGATCATAAAACATTTCATAAAAATCGCCAATTCTATAAAATAATATACAATCTTTATATTTTTCACGCATTTGCAAATACTGTTGCATCATTGGTGTAAGTGCCATAATTTCTCTCCTCTTTTCCATGCAAATTATATCAAAAAAAGGCTAAAAGTACAATAATTCTAGCAATTTTTTCACTTAATTTAGAAATATTTTATAAAAGAAAAAAGTGGCCAAAGGCCACCTCTTACATACTTCTCTGATTATTTCTAGCTTTTTTTGCGTCTCTGCAAGATTTACATCTAACTGGATCATTTTCAAATCCTTTTTCTTTATAGAATTCTTGTTCTGCAACACTAAAAGTAAATTCTGTTCCGCAATCTTTGCAAACTATTTTTTTATCTTCCATAATACTTTTCCTCCTTCATCATTGTTAATACGAATCGATTTAAAACATCTCTAAATTGCAATTTAAAGGAGATTTATTTCTTTTTGAATTAACTTAAAATAAATTATATCACACTCATAATTCAAACTCAAGAATAAAACAACAAAATTTGATTTATTTGCAAAATAGTGGTATAATATTTATATCGAGATTAACATTTTGGAGGGTGTGTGATGAATTCATTTGCACAAATTTCAGCAGATACGGAGGATTTAATCCTTCGGATAATAGAAAAAATAAAAGAAGAAGAACAAAATGGGGGAGCAATAATACTTATAAAAAAAGAAATACTCCAGGCTATCTGTCCAGAAAGATTAGTTAGCATTGAAGAGCATATCGAAATTACTTTTTTTAAAATCAGTATCTTTAAATGGGTATACAAGATGTCATTTCTAAAGATATCCCCTGAGGTATTCGTAATTAAAAGCATCTCATCTAAAACAAATGGTACAGTTTACTCAGTAGAAGAAATTC
>HF996726.1:19683-20902 GCA_000433335.1 Clostridium sp. CAG:1219
TCAATTTGTAAGCTAGCATAACGCTAGCTTATTTTTTATATAAACCCTAGTTTTACTATAATTATAGCTGTACTTATAACTACAAAATCTGCTATTAACCCTGCGATTAAAACGCCTCTTAGTTTCTTTATTTTTACTGCTCCAAATAATATTGTAATACAATAAATTGTGGTTTCAGTTCCACCCATTATGATAGAGGCTATTTTCCCAGAAATAGAATCCACTCCATAATTTTTAAAAATATCCATAACAAGCGACATAGAAGCTCCACCAGAAAGAGGCCTTAGTATACAAAGTGGTATAATTTCCTTTGGTACACCCAATGTGTTTAATACAGGTGTTATAGGTTTAATTATTAAATCAAGTGCCCCAGAATTTCTAAAAAGTCCTATTGCAATTAATATAGCAAGAATGTATGGGAATATTCCAAGTACCACCTTTAATCCCTCTTTTACTCCATCTATAAATAATGCAAAAACATCTTTTTTCTCTTTTACTCCAATAATTATAATTAGAAGTATCATTACTGGAACAGTAGACATAGTTATATAATCAATCATTTTATTACACCATTTTCCTATTTAATATTTTTATAGAAACAAGTCCTGCAATAAGCCCGGCAAGCGTAACTACTATTACCGGAATTATTATACACCCGAGGATTTTCTGACATATACATTGCTCTAATCCCTATCATACTAGTTGGTATCAATTGTAAAGAGGCTGTATTTAACAAAACAAAAGTTGCCATATTGTTACTTGGTTTTGTTCGATCTATATTATCTTCTTGCATTTTTTTCATAGCTTTTATACCATTTATTGTTGCGGCGTTTCCTACTCCTATAATATTAGACACCATATTTAAGCATATATATTTTTTAGCTTCATCGTTTAATGTTTTTTTATCAAATGGCTTTAACAATATTTTTGAAAGTTTATTTGATAATTTGTTAATTGCTTCTGTTTTTTCTAATATATTAAATATTCCACTCCAAAAGCACATCATCCCTATAAGCTCTAATATATTTTGAACTGCATCTTTTGAAGAACTTACTATATCCGTTATAAGATTTGCAGAGTTTCCAAACACTACGTAAAAAATAATACTTATTCCTATCATAAAAGACCATATCTTAGACAAAAAAATCACCTAATAAATAATATTTTGCATTTTTTAATTTATTCGTCGAATGAATTGTAATTATATTATATAATTATA
>HF996726.1:20973-21731 GCA_000433335.1 Clostridium sp. CAG:1219
ATTATCTTATTGTTATCTCTTGGTGGTTATATAATATTCGATAAACTATCATCAAATGATAATTTAAAAACTAATATAGCAACTAGTGAAGTAGCAAAAAATGATATAACTACTCCTGATAGTAATCTAGAAAAAGAAATAATTAAAGCTCCAAAAGTAAGTGTATTAAATTTCTACCCAGATAGTACAGCAATTTTATATGACGGTTCTGTATATGTAAATATTTATGGCTCATCAACTGAAATTGATAAATTATATGGGGAAGGAACATTCCAAAAATTAATAAATACAATAAAGAATAACTACAAAGAATATTCTTTTGAGAACTTTGATTTTAAAAATGCTTTAAATAACAATTTTACTGGGATGAAGCTTAATACATCTAATGTTGAAAAAATTTATTCTTTAGCATTTGGGCAAGGACTTGCAACTAATTATGGAATTGTTTTAGTTAATAAAGATAAAACATTATCTATAATTTCTCTATATTCTATGTTAAATGCTGAGTTAGATGTAACACCTATTGATGGCTTATCAGATATTGAAAGTATAAAAACAGAAGATAACTTAGGTGCTACTACTTATGCGGTTAAAACTAATGGAGAAAAAATTGACCTATCAAATTATATTCCAAAAGACTACTTAAAATTTTAATGAATAATAAAAAAACTGGTTCAATGTCAATATTTGGGGTCAAAAATCCTGAAAAAAGACTAGAGCCACAAAGAAAGTAACAGAAAATTTTTCTGTTGCTTTTT
>HF996727.1:0-7471 GCA_000433335.1 Clostridium sp. CAG:1219
AAATATATAAGTATATATTATTTGGCATATGAACTTGTAGAACAAAATACAGGCTATATTGATCAAAATATAATAAAAAACTGTTTAAATAGTCACCAGAAAACTTCATATCTTACGTCTGAAGAGCTTAATTTATTTATATTAATGATAAAAATTGGGCTTTTAAAGTTTATTGCCCGTGTTGCGACTAATATATGCCATGCTCAAATGCAAAAGATAATAGTAGAAAATTTATTAAAGGAAGAAAATTCTGATTTATTAAGAATATGCGAGAATGTTGAAAAAGAGTTTTTGGTATTTAGAAATTTTAAAACATATATACTTGAAGAATCAAAAATAAAGAATGCTAATACGGCATTTGTAGAATACATGGCATATAGGTTAAAAGAACTTGGAAAAAAAGGAGAAAAATATTACGAGTTGCTAAAGTCAGAATCTGAAAAGATAGGCTTTACTATAGATGAGGCAATAATAAAAGAACATATGGAAGTTGCAAAAACTACAGACTACATGGGAAGAGCAATACTTTCATATAAACAACTCATAGGAATAAACTTTAGAGAAATTTTTGAGGCAGTAAATAAGGTAGATGAAACGCTAAAAAATGGTGATTATACAGGAGAATTTGAAAAGTGTGATTACAAGACAAAAACAAGATACAGAAACTACATAATAAAGCTTGCTAAAAAATATAAAGTATCAGAATTATATGTTGCAAAAAAAGCTGTTGATTGCTCTGTAAAATATAAAAAACATGTCGGATTTTTCCTTTGTTCAAATGAGAAGTATTTACTAAAAAAAGAAATGGGAAAATCTTATTTGTCAGAGATATTTTACAATAAAGTGGTAGATAAAATAAAACCACACATATATATATTATCTATATTAATATTAGCGTTTGAGTTTACTGTACTTTTTGCAGTAGATATATTTAATTTTGGCAATACTGCACTAAATATAATATTTTATATTATTGCTTTTTGCTTTTTTACAGAAATATCGGAAAAACTCATAAATTATTTTATAAGAAAAAATATGATACCGGAAGTTTTACCTAGATTTGATTTTGCAAAAACTATAGATGAAAAGTACCCAACATATGTAATAATGCCTACAGTTATAAGTTCCATAGAAAAGCTAGATGAAATGATAAACAAAATGGAGATTACATATCTTGCAAATAGATCTGAAAATATGTATTATATGCTAATTGGTGACTGTATTTCAAGTAATAAAGAACATATAATGATTGATGATACTATAGTAGCATATGCAAAAGAAAAATTCGATAAATTAAATGAAAAATATGAAATGCCACACAAATTGTTCAATTTTATATATAGAAAACGTGTTTATTGTAAGTCAGAGGCTGCTTACATGGGATGGGAGAGAAAACGTGGAGCAATTTCTGAATTTAATAAATTAGTACTTGGTAAATTAAATTATGCTGAAATAAACAAAAAATTCTATTTAATATATAATGATATAATAAAAGCTAAGTATGCAATTACTATAGATGAGGATACAAATTTATCACTTAACACAGCAAAAGATTTAGTAGCAATAATTGCGCATCCACTAAACCGTCCAAAACTTTCAAAAAATGGAAAAATTGTTACGTCTGGATATGGTATTATAACTCCAGCTGTGGGACTTGATATTGAATCTGCAAATAAAACATTGTTTTCTAAAATATTTGGTGGGTTTGGAGGCCTTGATATATATACAACAGCAGTTGCTAACGTGTATCAAGATGTCTTTGGTGAAGCTATATTTTGCGGTAAAGGTGTTTACGATATTGAATTATTTGAAAAATTGCTTGGAAATGAGATACCAGAGAATTTAGTTTTAAGCCACGATTTATTAGAAGGATCATACATGAGAACAGGATTTGCAAGTGATATTGAAGTACAAGATGGCTTTCCGAAAAACTATATATCATATATGAAACGTAATCATAGATGGTATAGGGGAGATATGCAAATAATAAGGTGGTTACTTTCACCAAAGTCTCCTATAAATTCCTTATCAAAATGGAAAATATTTGATAATTTAAGAAGACCAACAGTTAATCTTATGGGAATGATCGCTATAATACTTTCATTATTTGTATCAATGCATTTTTTTGCATTTACAGTACTTATAGTATTTTTAGCAATAAACTTTGGAACGCTGCTTGGAATGATAGATAAATTAATTTTTGGAATCCATAGACATACTAAAGAATTACAGTATATTCCTATAATACATGGATTTGATGCAGATCTTTTAACAATGAGTTTAAATTTAATAAACCTTCCATATACTGCTTATATGTGTTTGGACGCTTTTTCAAAGTCTTTATTTAGAATGATTTTTTCAAAGAGGCATTTACTTGAATGGACAACGGCTGATTCTCTTGATAAGAAGACAAAAAAATCCGTAATGTATTACTATTTAAGTATGATAATAAACGTTATAGTTGGGCTTTTTGTAATATTATATCCATCTCCAAATATATATGGAAATATTGGACTTGTAATATATAAAGATTCTATTGGAATATTTTTCTTACTTGGACCTTTATTTTCATATTTGTTAGGAAAGAATTATCTATTAAATAGAAGAAAAAGACTAACACCTTCTCAAGATAAAGAGATATTAGAAATTGGAAAAAGAACTTGGAATTTCTTTGATACACTTATGACAAAAACAAATAATTATTTACCAACCGATAACTTTCAAAGTAGTAGAAGAAATAAAATAGTAAGTAGAACTTCATCAACTAATATAGGGTTTGGAATCTTGGCAATAATTGATGCATATGACTTAAAATATATAACTTATGAAGAGCTAATAGAAAAACTTACAAATATATATAGAACTATAGATAGCCTTGAAAAGTGGCATGGTCATTTATATAATTGGTATAATATAAAAACGTTAGAGCCATTAAGACCAAGATTTATTTCAACTGTAGATAGTGGGAATTTTGTTGCAAGTTTATATGTTGCAAAAACGTTTTTTGAGGAACTTTTAGGAGCACGCGATTATGATAGACTTGATAGTATAAAATATGACCAAAGAGTTGTAAGACTACTTGAACTTAATAATATATTAATTGAAGATACCGATTTTACAGTGTTGTATAATACTTCAAGAAATTTATTTTCTATAGGTTATGCAATAGAATCAGGTGAACTTTTAGATAGCTATTATGATATGTTAATGTCTGAATGTAGAACAACAAGTTTAATTGCAATATCAAGAAGACAAGTTACGTCAAAACATTGGTTTGCACTTTCGAGAAACCTAACTAAACTTGATGGATATAAAGGACTTGTTTCGTGGAGTGGTACTGCATTTGAATACTTTATGCCATATATATTTAGTAAATCGTATGAGCATACCCTAATAGATCAATCATTGTTCTTTACCTTATATAGTAATATAAAATATGGAAGAATAAATGGAACTCCATGGGGAATATCAGAATCAGCATTTGCGGTAAAAGATAATGATCTAAATTATCAATATCAAGCTTTTGGTGTGCCATGGCTTGGACTTAAAAGAGGACTTAATAATTATCTTGTGGTTGCTCCATATGCATCAGTCCTTATGTTACCGTTTTCACCACAAAGAGTATATAAAAATTTGATGAAACTAAAAGCACTTGGCGCATATGATTCGTATGGATTTTACGAATCTATTGACTATACAAAACAAAACTTAGATCATGGTGATGATATGAAGATTGTAAAAACATATATGGCACATCACCAAGGAATGTCACTTTGTGCTATAAATAACTATATAAATCATGGAATATTACAAAATAGATTTACTGAAAATAAGGATATAAAAGCAACTGAAATACTATTAAAAGAAAGAGAAAAAATGAGGGCAAAACCAACTATAAATTCAACCGATAGATTAAATACTTTCAAACAGAGAAATATAGATAAGTACACTACAAGTGTAAGTGGTTTGACTTATTCATATAAAGATAGTGAAAATAATGATAAACAAAAATTTGAGGTGGCATTTTTAAATGGATATGGAATGTCTGCAATATATACTTCAAATGGTGGAGACTATATAAAATATAAGGATAAGATAGTAAATAAACAGCGTTATAAAGATATAAAAACTACGGGAAACTATGTAGTGCTTACAGATAAGTGCACAGGAGATATTATTTCTACGAGTGATATATCCAAAGATCAAAATAAGCCATATATAAAGAAAGTTTCATTTGTGTCTGATTTATCCAATATAGTTACATATATTCAAACGAAAGAATTAGAAACTACAACAACTACATTTATTTCTCCAGAATATAACATGGAAATTAAAAAGGTAAGTATGTATAATAATTCAAACACAAGACGTGAGATTCTAATTAATACCTATATTGAGCTTGCTATGACAGATTATATGACAAATGTTGTGCATCCATCTTTTAGTAATTTACAAATAGAAACTTATTTTGATGAACAACTTGAAACTTTAATTGCAAGTAAAAGAAAAAAGAATGAAAATGATAAGGAATTCTATGTATATGCTAAATTAATAGGTATAGACTTAGATATTGGTGTGGAAACAGAAAAGCTAAAAATCATACAAAAGCAAGATGAAGCTTATAATGAAAACATTGTAAAATATCCACTTTGGCCAGTACTTTCTTATAGAGCTACTATAATACTTGATCCTCATGAAAAGCAAGAATTTTTCTATGTAGTTGGGGCAAGCGATAGTAAATATAAAATATCAAATGCGGTAGTTAATTTAGATTATACAGAAATAAATAAGCAATTAAAATTAACTTGTGAACTAAATAGTGTTGTGTCTAGATATTTGAGACTAAAACCTGGTAGAGCCTCTATTTATAATAATATAATAAGAGATGTACTTTTTGGCGCTAAAGAACTAGATTCAAGTGAGTTTTGGAATGAAAATATAAGTCAATCAATGCTTTGGAAATATTCTATTTCGGGAGATTTACCTATAATGATTGTAAATGTAGAAGATATAGAAAGTTCTGGTATTGTAGATGAAGTTATTAGATTCATGGATTATGTAAAAAATAGAAATATAGATATTGACATTATAATGCTAATAGATGAAGAAATGGAAAAATATGGACCTATATATACGTATGTGAAAACAAGATTGGATAGAGCTGTATATAGTAACTGGACAAGGGGAAATATATATCTTCTTAATAAAAACTTCTTACTACAAAATGAAGTAAAATTATTGAAATTTTTATCTACAAAAACTATAAATGATGTTACAGAATTTTTAATTCCAGACAAGGAATCAAGTAATAATAACGAGGTGAAGCAATGAGTAAAAAAGATGAATTAAAATATTTTAATTTTTATGGGGGATTTAATGAAAATGGTACAGAATATCATATATTAAATCCTAAAACTCCGCTTCCTTGGTGTAATATTTTAGCAAATGAAAATTTTGGAACTGTTATTTCAAGTTATGGAACCGTATATTCATACTTTAAAAATAGTAGAGAATATAAATTATCATCATGGTGCAATGACTGGATAGAATTTGCACCTGGTGAAAAATTTACTGGTATATTCGAGAAAGATTATAATTTAATATATGGTTTTGGATATGTTAGACTACTAGAAGAAGAGGGATATATAAAAAAGAATATGGACATATTTGTTCCAATGGATGAAAATATAAAGATTCAATATATTACTTTAGAAAATAAAGCAATAGAGGAAAAAGAATTTACTATTTCATATAAAATTAATCCCGTTTTAGGAGTTTCTGAGGAAATAGACTCATCTCATATTGTGTCAAAAATATCGGAAGATGGTAAAATATTTGAATTTAAAAATCCATATAGTGTAAATTTTGCAAAGTATGTAAATTATATCTCTGTATTAAGTGATGATAGTGTAACATACGAGTATGACAAAGAAAATTTTATGGTTACTATTAAGGCAGTTATTAATGAAAAATCAAAAGTAAAATTTGCAATTGTACTTGGAAGCATAGAGAGCAGCAATACAGATATTAGTGAAGTTTTAGAAAAATATGATTCTTCAATAAAAATAGAGAAAGCATATAAAGAAACTATAAAATATTGGCAAAATAGAGTTATAAGACATTTTAATACAGGTGAAGAGCCTCTTGATTTTATGGCAAATGGATGGCTTCTTTATCAAACTATAGCATGTAGATTGTATGCAAGGAGCGGTTTTTATCAAAGTGGTGGAGCTCTTGGATACAGGGATCAATTGCAAGATACTCTAAGCCTTATTAGAACTTGGCCGGAGAGAACTAGAAAACAGATAATACTTCACTCTTCAAAGCAATTTGAAAAAGGTGATGTACTTCATTGGTGGCATGACCATAATAATGCAGGTATTAGAACATACTTTAGTGATGATTATTTATGGCTTCCATATGTTCTTACAGAATACGTTGCTATTACAGGGGATACTTCTGTACTTGATGTGAAAACTCCATATCTTGAAGATAAACCTATGGGGGATAAAAGAGAAATGTATGATGTCTTTAATAATATAGACAAAGAGGATATTGTATATGAACATGCAAAGCGTGCTATACTTTATGGACTTTCAAGAATAAGTGATAAAAATGGACTTTTAGATATAGGCGATGGAGATTGGAATGACGGATTTAGTAATATTAGAGGACAATCTGTATGGCTAACATTCTTTATGATTAATATACTTGATAGATTTTCAAAGATTTCAGAGATAAAAAAAGACAAAGAAATGGAAAAAATATGCAAAACTAAAAGGCATATATTAAAACAGAATGTTATAACAAATGCATGGGAAGAAACTCAATTTGTAAGAGCATTTTTTGAAAATGGCGAAGTTCTTGGTAGTATGAAAAATGATGAATGTAAAATTGATCTAATATCACAAGCTTGGGCAGTTATTGCATTAAAAGATGATAAAGATGTTCAAGATGAGTTAGAACTTGCAATAAAGAGCGCAGATAAATATCTAGTTGATAGAGAAAATAAAATAGTAAAACTACTATATCCTGCATTCGATAAACCCAAAAACAATCCTGGTTATATAAAAGCATATGTTCCAGGAATTAGAGAAAACGGTGGTCAATACACACACGCATCTATTTGGCTTGCTAAAGCATATTTTGATTTAAAGAAGAAAGACAATGCAATGGAAATCCTTAGAATATTAAATCCTATTAACCACGCAAAAACTAAAGAGGAAGCAGATAGATATATGGTAGAACCATATGTAATGGCTGCTGATGTATATTCTAATCCTGAACATATTGGAAGAGGGGGATGGACTTGGTATACAGGTTCTGCTTCTTGGATGTATAAAGTAATAGAAGACTATTTGAGTAAGTAAAAAAAGGGCCCTGTATGGGGCTCTTTTATTATATTTTTTATTAAAAATAGTTGAAAAAAAACAGTTTTATGATATAATGTAATAGTTATTAATTTAATGTG
>HF996727.1:7534-12642 GCA_000433335.1 Clostridium sp. CAG:1219
AAAGAAAAATCACAAGTAGTATTAGAATTTACTATGGAGGCTGAAGAATTTTCAAAAGCACTAGATAAAGCTTTTGAAAAAAATCAAAAACATTTTAAAGTGCCTGGATTTAGAAATGGAAAAGTTCCAAGAAACGTAGTAGAAAAAGTTTATGGAGAAGGTGTTTTATACGAATCTATAATTGAAGATACAGTTGACGAAGAATATCTTAAGGCTGTAAAAGAAAATAATTTAGAAATTGTTGCAAGACCAGAACTTGATATTAAACAAATAGGCAGTGGCAAAGATTTTATATACACAATTACTACATATGTAAAACCAGAAATAAATGTTAAACAATATAAAGGTCTTGAAATAAAAAAAGTTGAAGCTAAAGTTGCGGCAGCAGACGTAAATGCTGAAATAGAAAAAGTACGTGAAAAAAATGCTGTTGTAGAAGAAATAACAAATAGAGCTTTAAAATCAGGAGATATATCAAACATTGACTTTGAAGGATTTTGTGACGGAGTAGCATTTGAAGGTGGAAAAGCTGAAAAATTTGATTTAACTATAGGAAGTAATCAATTTATACCAGGATTTGAAGAACAACTTATTGGTATGAAAATTGGTGAAGAAAGAGAAATAAATGTAAAATTTCCTGAAGAATATCATAGCAAAGATCTTGCTGGTAAAGATTCTATGTTTAAAGTTAAATTAAATTCTATAAAAGAAAAGAAACTTGCAAAAATAGATGACGAATTTGCAAAAGATGTTTCGGAATTTCAAACTTTAGATGAATATAAAAAAGATTTAAAGGCAAAACTATTAGAAGCTAAGAAAAAACAAGCAGAAGCAGAAAAAGAAACAGAAGTTATTACAAAGCTAGTAGAAAATGTTGAGGGAGATATTCCAGATGGAATGGTAGAAACTGAGATAGACAATATGTTAGAACAATTTAATCAAAATCTTGCATATCAAGGTTTAGATATTGAAAAATATTGTGAATATATGGGATCTTCAAAAGAAAAATTTAGAGAAACTCTAAAACCTAACGCATTACGTGATGTGAAATTAAAACTTGCTTTAGAGTTTGTTAAAAAAGCTGAAAACGTTACTGTAGAAGAAAAAGATATAGATGATAAAATAATTGAGCTTTCAAAACAATATGGCGACGGTTCTGCAGAACATCTTTTAAAGAATGAAAATGCTAGAGCTTATATGAGAGAACAAATATCTCAAGAAAAAACATTAAAAATAATTACAGAGTCTTGTATAGAAAAATAATTTTACAGTATTTTAGGGAGGTTAAAATATGATAAATAATAGTTTAGTTCCAATGGTCATTGAACAAACTAGTAAGGGAGAAAGATCTTACGATATTTATTCAAGATTATTAAAAGAAAGAATAATTTTTTTAAGCGATGAAGTTAACGATGTAACAGCATCTCTTGTAATAGCACAACTTTTATTTTTAGATGCTGAGGATCCAGGTAAAGATATATTCTTATATATAAATAGCCCTGGTGGAAGTGTAACTGCAGGAATGGGAATATATGACACAATGCAATATATAAAATCTGATGTATCAACTATATGCGTTGGTATGGCAGCATCAATGGGTGCATTTTTACTTGCTGCAGGACAAAAAGGTAAAAGATTTGCCCTACCTAACTCAACTATTATGATTCATCAACCACTTGGTGGAATGCAAGGTCAAGCAAGTGATATGAAAATACATGCTGAATATATATTAAAAGTTAAAGAAAAATTAAATAAAATTTTAAGCGAAAGAACTGGAAAGAGTTTTGAACAAGTTGAAAAGGATACAGATAGAGACAATTTCTTGACAGCCACAGAAGCTAAAGAATATGGATTAATAGATGGAGTTATGACAAATATTTCAGAAATATCTAAGGAGAAATAATTTATGGCACCGAAAAAAGGTAAAAAAACAAATATAAAGAATTTTGAAGAACTAGATGAAATGATTTTCTGTTCTTTTTGTGGTAGAATGAAACATGAAGTAAATAAACTAATTGAGGGACCAGACGGTATATTCATATGTGATGAATGCGTTGAAATATGCCACAAAATTATGGAAGATGGAAATAATTTTAAGAAAGATATAGAACATCAAGAAAACATATCTCAAGCTCAAAAAGAACTAATTGAATCAGGTAAGCTTCCTGTACCAGAAAAAATAAAAAAAGTTTTAGATGAGTATGTTATTGGCCAAGAAGAGGCAAAGAAAGTGCTATCCGTTGCTGTTTATAATCATTATAAGAGAATAAACAATATGGATAAAATTGACGATGTAGAACTTCAAAAAAGTAATATTTTGTTAATAGGACCTACTGGATGTGGCAAAACACTTCTTGCGCAAACCTTAGCTAAGATACTTCATGTACCATTTGCTATAGCAGATGCTACAACTTTAACTGAAGCAGGATACGTAGGAGAAGATGTAGAAAATATACTACTTAGACTTATACAAGCTGCTGATTTTGATATTTCCAGAGCTGAAAAGGGAATTATATATATAGATGAAATAGATAAAATAGCAAGAAAATCTGAAAATCCTTCTATAACACGTGATGTTAGTGGAGAAGGAGTTCAACAAGCACTATTGAAAATAATAGAAGGAACAGTAGCAAATGTTCCACCTCAAGGTGGTAGAAAGCATCCACAGCAAGAGTTTATCAAAATTGACACTAGCAATATATTATTTATATGTGGAGGTGCGTTTGATGGACTAGAAAAAGTTATACAAAATAGAATGCATACAAAGACTATGGGATTTGGGGCAAAAATTGAAGAAAAAAAAGAAGTAGATTTAGGTAAAATATACAAAGAAGTGCAACCACATGATATTATTAAATTTGGTTTGATACCGGAACTTGTAGGAAGATTACCTATAATTACCTCTTTAAATGATTTAGATAAAGAAGCTTTGATTGCTATTCTTACTAAGCCAAGAAATGCACTTTTAAAACAGTATACTAAATTATTTAAACTAGATAATGTTAAACTTGAAATAAAAGAAGAGGCGTTAGATAAAATTGTAAATCTAGCGCTTGTGAGAAAAACTGGTGCACGTGGTCTTAGAGCTATAATGGAAGACGTTATGATGGACGCAATGTATGAAGTTCCTTCAAACAAAAATATAACAAAATGTGTTATAACAGCTGGTGTTGTTGATAAGAAAGTAAAGCCAGCATACGAAATAAAAAAATAATTAGAGCCTAGATGTAAAGTCTAGGTTATTTTTTTTGTAAGTATTTAAATGGATTTATAGAAAAAATAAAATATTTTATGAAAAAATAATAGTAGATATTAATTTAATATTAAAAGATGTAAATAAGGAAAGTGCCAATATGGAACCAGTTAAAACTGAAAATATAAAAAAAGGTAAATATAGTGAAAAGCGAAGAAAAACAATTGGAATTAGAAGAATATTTTTGCTTTCAAGGAGCTTTCTATAGATATAATAATAAAAATTACAAATATGTGCTATTCTTACTTTTTTGCATAAAATACGTCTTTATTTAAAAAAAGACTACACAAAAGTATAAAAATATGATAAAATGTTTAATAAGTTTTATTTATGATTAAGGAGGAAAAAGTATGTCAGGACATAGCAAATGGGCAAATATAAAAAGAAAAAAAGAAGCAACTGATGCAAAAAAAGGGGCAATTTTCACAAAACTTGGTAAGGAAATAACTGTAGCGGTAAAAACTGGTGGAAGTGGAGATCCTAATATAAATTCAAAGTTAAAAGATGTTATTTCAAAAGCAAAGGCTAATAATATGCCTAATGATAACATTAATAGATGTATCCAAAAAGCTTTAGGAGATTCTAATTCTGCAAATTATGAAGAAATTACATATGAAGGATTTGGACCTTGTGGAATTGCTGTAATTGTTGAGGCAATGACAGATAATAAAAATAGAGCTGCTGCTGATATTAGATGTATATTTAGTAAATCTGGTGGCAATTTAGGGCAAACAGGCTCAGTGTCATACATGTTTAGTAAAAAAGGATATATATTAATTGAAAAAACTGAAAATGCTTCAGAGGATGAAATAATGATGGCAGCATTAGAGGCAGGAGCTGAAGACTTTGTTGCAGAAGATGAATATTTTGAAGTATATACTTTACCAGAAAACTTTTCAGCTGTTAAAGATGTATTAGAAAATATGGGATTAAATATATTAGAAGCAGACGTAAGACAAATAGCTTCTATGAAAAAAGAATTGTCTGAAGAAGAAGAAGTAAAAGTTCAAAACTTTTTAGATAAACTTGATGATAATGAAGATGTTCAAAATGTATGGCACAATGCAGATGTTTAATTAAAATAGTCAAACGTTTACATAAAAATGTAAACGTTTTTTAATTTTTTTGCTGTTTTTTGTTGACTTTACATAAAAAAGATGCTATAATGAATTTGTCAGTAACTTAAGAGGAGGTAAAACATTTATGTATTATGATAGTAAATCAGATTTCTATATTAGACAATATGGTCCTAAAGTAGCTATTTTGGTATTGTCAGTTGCACTAGTAATTAGTGGATTATACATTTATTGTTCTACTAGAGTAGGTACTAATACAACAGATAATAGTGTAGTAGTAGCTAATTCTGAAAATACTGAAAAAACTAATGATAATGAAAATAAAGTAGTTGAAACAGAAAAAAATAGTCTTCAGAATATTGAAGATAAAAATACAGTTGAAAACAATGTTGCAGAAGAAGTAAAAAAAGATGAAGAGATAGTTATATCAAAAGGATTAACGGCATCTTTAAAAAATCTTCCTATACTTGAAAAAACAAGCAAAGCTACTGTAAGTTCTGTGACTGAAAAAAATACAATAATTATTAAATTAAATTCATATTATTACGAAGTAAATTTAATAGGAATTGATTATGCTAATTCAACTGCTACAATTAATAATAAATTAAAAGAAGATCTTACAGATAAAGAAGTAAAATTAGCTTTTGATAAAGTTAGAGTAAAGGACGGACAAGTATATGCTTACGTTTACTTATCAGACGATGTTTCATATAACGAAACATTATTAAAAGAAGGACAAGCAAGACTTAAAGTCGAATCTACTAATACAAGTTTACTTT